>CAZZAH010000144.1:7188-9271 GCA_964652115.1 uncultured bacterium
AGCGCGACATAGGCATGCATCGCCAGTCGATGCGCGCGCTCGTCGAGCGAATCGAGCGAAAGGAGCCGCTGCGCACTGGCGAGCGCCTCTTCCGGTCGCCACGCACCGAGGTTGAGCACTCCGAGGCGCCAGAGCGACGCGCCCACCGCCTGTCGGTAGTGCTCACGATAGCGGTCGGTCCACGAAAGATAGGAATCCTCGAGGAAGTCACCGTGATGAAGCTCGGCCGCGCGCTTGTAGTGCTTGAGCGCGAAGAAGCTGTTGCCGCGGCTCTCCCACTGCATCGCCTCGCGGTACTCGCGGTCGAACTCCTCGCAGTCGAGCTCGACCGCGTCGGCCAACTCGAGGGTATAACAACCGCCGCCTTGTACAACCGCGGCCCAGGGCTCACCCCCCGCACGAGGAAAGACACGTCGAAGGATGGCGAGCGTCGAGTGAAAGGTCTTCTCGACCGAATCCCAGGGCGCGTCGGGCCAGATCGCCTCCAACACCTTCTCCTTGGGAACGCCGCCCGACTGCGCGCGATTGAGCAGCAGATAGGCGAAGATCGCGCGCGCCTTGTTGGAGCCCCAATCCCCCGGCCCGATCTCCCGCCCATCGGGGCAGAGGACGCGCATCGGGCCGAAGCACTGCACCCAGGTCTTCGCCTCGCCGTCCGGCCTGTCCTTCACCAAGAGGGTCGAGGCGCGAGCCGGTCCGGGAGTGAGCGCGCCGACCGCGATCAGCTCCTCGCGGGCGCGCTCGATTCGCTTCCGGGCGCCGAGCGACTCGAAGATCTGAAAGGCTTCGTCGATCGCCGCCTTGCAGGCCGCGGCCTTCTTCGCGGTCGACTTCTCCGCGCCCTTCTCCTTCATGCTTCGCGCGAGCACCGTGGCGTGGGAGAGGAGAAAGCCGGCGCGCGCGCTCGGCCCGCCGAGGTTGGACGCCAACGCCTCTTCGATCGACACCTTCGCCTCCTCGTGACGCCCGAGATTGGAGAGGATGAGCGCGAGAAGATCGCGCGCGTTGGCGGCGGTCGTGGTCTTCTGAAAGCGCTCCGCCTCGGAGTGGGCGCGCTGCGCCTCGACCAGAGCCTCCTCCGCGCGACCTAAGCGATAGAGCACGCCCGCGTGCGTGAGGTAATGCTCGGGCAGCAGATTTTCGACGCCGAGCGATTGCCCGTCGGCGATCACCTCGCGGATCAACTCGAGCGCTTCGTCCAGGTCACCCGCGGCGGCGTAGCACCCGGCCAGACCATCGCGCGGGAAGAGCGAGCCGCGACGATCCATCAGCGTGCGCCGGATCGCCAGATCCGCCTGGTGATGACGAATCGCCGCTGCGTCATTGCCCAACGCCTGTTCCAGAACGCCCCAGATTCCCTGGATCACCGCCTCGGACCAGAGCACGCCCCACTCGCGCGCCTTCATCAAGGCGTGGTCCAAGGCCTGACGCTGTTCGACGAAGCGCGAGAGCTGGCTCAGCGCCATCGCTCGCACGGTGTGAAGGTCGACCTCGAGCGGATGCGGACCGACGGCGGTCAGGCGTTCGAGCGTATCTCCGCAGATCGCGAGCGCGTCTTCATTCCGCGCCTGCGCCCAGGCCAGGATCGCCTCGAGCGTGCGCGCCCGGCAGAAGTGCAGCTTGTCCGTGGTCTCCAGCCCCGCCAACGCCGGCTTCAAGAGCTCGAGCGCCGCGGCGGTATCGCCGCTCCGATAGGTCGCGTTGGCGGCCAAGAACTGGAGCACGGCGCGATCCCGGGCCGGCACGCTCTTGCCGAGGACCTCGACCGCGCGGGCGAAGCCTTCGCGCGCTTCCTTGTAGTTCCCTTGCCTCGTGGCGAGTCGCGCGCGATGGACCCAGAGCTCGCTGTGCTGCGCCTTGGTCGCGAGCTTCGGATTGGCCGTCAAGAGAGCGAGCGCGCGATCGAGCGCACGCGCCGCCACCGGAAAGGGCCCGGTCACGAAGAAGACCTGCCCCGCGGTCTCGCACAACCGAAGCTCGCGCGATTCGAATCCTTCGGCGAGCTGCGGATAGCGCGCGAGGAGATCGAGCGCTGCCTCGAGATGACGCCGCGCCGCGCCGTAACGATGGGCCGCGGTCGAAG
>CAZZAH010000145.1:0-7629 GCA_964652115.1 uncultured bacterium
AAACGCGAAGGCCCCGACTCGCGAGGAGTCGAGGCCTTCACTGTTTCGCCTTGTCGCTGTTACGCGTGGGCGATCGAACGCTCTAACAAGTCTTAGTTGTTGTAGAGGTTCTTGATCGCGCCCCACGTACGGCTCTCGGTCGCGACCACACCGCAGGTGGTGAGCTCGCAGCCGATTCCGAGGGCCTGGGTCGGACCCCAAACCTGGCTGGTGTTGGTCCAGCCGGTCGGGAAGCCGATGCCAGGAGCGATGTTGGTCAGCGGGCAGCCGCCGAAGCCGTCGAGGTCCGCACCGATGTACCAGGGAGCGAGCAGGCCAGGCCAGTTACCCCAGTAACCAACCCAGAACGCGTTGCTGACGCAGCAGCCGCTCAGATCGAACACGTGACGGCTGATGCTCGGCCAGAAAGCGATCGTGCCGGGCGTGACGCGCGTCGGGCCGCAGACCACGTTACCGGGAACGCCACCACCGTCCGACCAGACGTAGATGTCGAAGTTCTGACCGGCCTGCGAGCCGACCTGGGTGAAGTCGAAGATGGCCGAGCAGACGCTCTGGCCGCCCGCATCCGCCGAGTAGCACTCAGCGAAGGCGCCGTAGTACGGAGCGGCGGAGCCAGCGTACTGCCAGGCGTAGCCGTTCTCGTAGCTGCCGTCCGAGTTGATGTTCAGCGTGCCGCAGCCAGTGCCGTCGGTCGGGAGGATCAGGTTCGTGTCGACCGGATCGGTACCGTTGTAGATCTTCTCGTAGTTGGCGGCGCTGGCGGCGCCGACGAGGGAAATGGTCGCCGTGATGGCGAGAAGCGCTGACATTTTCTTCATGGGGACAGTTTCTCCCTTGGAAGGTTGATCCATCTAGATGTCGTGATTCGGGCTTCCTCGACGAGGTCACCCATACGCACGAGGAACATCTTAGCCCGGTTTTCCTGTCCGACCCAACCAAGTTTTTTCGTTATCAAGTATGTTTCGCCATAAGCCGGACAGATCCGTGGCGGGCGTGCAACAAATGGCCGCGGACCGAAGGAGTGCTCGACAGGGGCCAACCCATTATCTCCCATGACAATGAGCGAGCGGGCTTCGAGGGCTGGCTGAAGGCGCCATGGGGCGGGCAGGGGGCTGACCCCTGCCCGGGTGAGATCGAAAGCGGCGCTAACGAGTGCGGTGTCGGGGTTGTGCACTGCCCCTACTCGGGTTCGGTGTCGAGGCGCGCGGCGCCTCACCGCGGGACCACGACCGAGGGGAGCTGCGGAAGCGATCATTCGAGCGAGTGCCCGAGTGCTCGCGAGTTCTCGGAGTGCTGCGCACCGTTCCCGTTGCGTGGGGCGTGGAGTCGCGCGATCGGTCGCGGTTCCAGCTCCGCTCGCCCGACCGTCGCGCCGGTTCACGAGACCGGCTCCAACCCGTGCGATCGTTGGAGGCGTAGTTACGGTGGTGGCCCCCGGAATGTCCCGCGCCCCAGGCGTACCAGGGAGAACCGCAGTAGCTGTACCCGGGCCAATACCAGGTGCCCCAGTTGCACCAGTCGTAGTCGGCCCAGCGCCATCCGCGGTAGCCGCCGTAGTAGAAGCTGAAATTCCACCCTGGGCTGGGACAGTAGTAAGCGAAGGCGGTGGGCCAGCTGTAGAGCCGATAGCCAAAGGGATCGACGTACAGGTTCACGTCGTAGCCTTCGTCCGCGCGCACGCGGGGAGCACTCTTTTCTCCGGGAGCGTCGGACTCCACCATCGCACGAAGAAGGGCATCCGAAGCTCCCACCTGTCGGAGCTCAAGGATCTGCGCGGTGGTCAGATCGAACTCGACTCCCTCTTCGTTGAGTTGCGCGAGAACGACCTCGCTCCCCACGCCGGCGCGGAGGAGCGACAAGGCCTCTTCGTAAGTCATGGCCATCGCGCTCGAGATCGAGCACGCGACGAGGACGCCGGCCAGAACGATGCTGAGGCGAGTCTTGCCGATCATGGTGCACCTCCAGAATTCCTCTCGACGTCCGAGCCTGCTCTCACGATATCGGCGCTGAAGCGTTCCATCAACGCCGGAACTCGCTCATCGGCGATTCGGCGGCGGGAGCCTCTGCCACTTGTCGCGTTCGATGTCGTAGAGCCACAGGTCATTTCTCCGCGTGCGGAAGAAGCCGAAGGTGGACATCTCCGCGATCGAGTCGGGTCGGACGGGGAGCGGGAGGACGTGGGTCTTCCTCCCTTGCTCGTTGAAGGCCTCATCGATGGTCATCCACTTGCGGAGGTCGGGCCGGTATTGCCACAGCGTGCCGTCCGAGGTAAGGGCGCCGCCAACGCTGTAGAGCAGAAGGATCGAGCCTGGCGCCGACCCTGAGGTCTGAGCGTTTAGCGTCGGCACCGTCAGAATCAGTGCGAGCGCCGCGCCCAGGAATGCGAGGCGAGGCCTTCGATCGGCGTCTTTCACGTTTCCTCCCGTTTCGCGATCCCTGCCTGAAGGCAGGTCTTCTCGATTTCCGCCGGAGACTTGGGACATCCCGCAGTCAGAACCTCCGGCCCGGCGCTGGTGACGAACACGTCGTCCTCAATTCGGATCCCGATGCCCCGGTAGTCGGTCGGTGCCTCCATGTCCTCCGCAGGGATGTAGAGTCCTGGCTCGACCGTCAGGACCATGCCAGGCTCTAGTCTGCGCCAGCTTCCGTCGAGCTTGTACTTCCCGACGTCGTGCACATCCATTCCGAGCCAGTGGCTGGTTCGGTGCATGAAGTAGCGACGATATGCCGTTCCTTGAAGATGCTCCTCCAGATCCCCGGAGAGTAGGCCCAATCGGAGCATCCCCTCCACCAGCGTTCGGAGGGCCACTTCGTGGGGGGCGTTAAAGGAGGCTCCCGGAATCGCCGCTCGTATGGCGCGCTCCTCCGCTTCGAGGACGAGCTCATAGATCTCTCGCTGGGCCAGAGAGAACCGGCCGTTCACCGGGAAGGTGCGCGTGACGTCGGCGGTCAGACACTCCACCTCTGCGCCCGCGTCGATCAGGACCAAGTCACCGTCCAGCATCCGCCGTCGATTGAGGGTGTAGTGAAGCGTCGTTGCGTTCGGCCCCGAGCCCACGATGCTGGGGTAGCCCCAGGTCGCACCCCGGCGAGCGAACTCGAACTCGACCCGTGCGGCCAGCTGGTACTCCCACACCCCGGCGCGAGCCTCGCGCATCGCCGCAATGTGCGCGTCCGCCGAGATGTCGGCCGCGCGTCGAAGATGACGGATCGATTCTTCATCCTTACGAAGTCGCAGCTCGTGCAGGACTTCCGCGGCGTCGATCAAGGCGCAGGGGGCATGCACACCGCCGCGCCGACGCGTTCGATAACGCGCCAGCCACTCCGCGACTCTTCGATCGAAGGACGGATGCTTACCGAAGCCGAAATAGAGCCGATCGAATCCTTCGACCGCGCGTGGAAGGTGGGCTTCCAACTCATCGAACGGATGGGACTCGTCAGCGCCGTATTGCTCCATCGCTCCGTCGAGCCCCGCGCGTGGCCCATCCCATGCCTCTCGCTCCGGATCGCGGGAGCGCACGAAGAGGATGAAACGCGAAGGCTCGCCCGGCAGGAGAAGCAACGCGGATTCGGGCTCCGCGAACCCAGTGAGGTAGTAGAGGTCGTTGTCGGGGCGGTACGGGTACTCGACGTCCCCCGTTCGGATCGCCGCCGGTGGCGCGATTAATAGAGTCGGGCCGTCGGATGTGAGGCGAAGGTATTCCGCCCGGCGCTCACGGAAACGGTCCATCGGCTCTCCTTGGTTCACGTTCAACGGAGGAGCACCACGCGCTCCGTCGCTTGGTCGGTCGGCGTCTTCACACGCAACCAATAGACGCCGGCCGGCGCGCGCGTCCCATGCTCCGCGCGACCATCCCACGTCACCTCCTGGAATCCCGCGGACATGCGCCCGAGCGGCCGGACGAGGACGCGCCGCCCCGTGACGTCGAGAACAGACAGCTCGACCTCCACGCTCGAAGGGAGGGACAGCCGAAGCTGAACTGATCCGCGAGCGGGGTTGGGCCGAGCCGCCTGAAGTCCGAACGCGGGCACTTCCGTGGGAGCGTAGATCGCCGTGAACGGGCCGTATTGCCGATAGGGTGCGTTCCTCGACAGCACCTGGAATCGGTATAAGTACTCGGCACCGATCTCGACCTCCGAGTCAACGAAGCGAAAGGTCCGCGAGGAATCGGGAAAGAGGGAGTCGGGTCCGACACGCCCCCAGATAGCATCGGTCACGAGCGCACGCTCCACGCGTGCGACACGTGGGAGAATCGGCTCGGGGATCTGAAATTTCACCGCGAGCCCCGCGGGGGTACTCGCGAACTGGAGATCCTCAAGCGACTCGGGCAGCCAGCCGCTGACGCGAACGTCGATCGGCACTTCCAGCAGGGGATGAAATCGGTCATTCGTTTCGAAGAATAGCGTTGCTTGATAGGCGCCGTTACCGACCGTCGTCGCGTCAATGCGCACCGCCATCGGCTGGGGATGATCGACGAGCGCGCGGCCGCTGCGCGGTTGCCGGACGAGCCAAGGGAGATTCGGCGCTTCCGGCGCTCGGTCGAAGGACTTTGCCGTCCGTTCGCGCGCGAAGTGAACCCCAAGCTCGAGGCGGTCGGGATCTCCGATGAGGTGTGCGGGCACCGCGAATCGCAGGGAGTCCGCGCCGTCGGGGAAGAACGTCTCCCCGAGCGGCGAGTACTGAGTGTCTCCCGCTTTGAGCACGACTGCGTTGGCCGAAGTCCCGAGGTCTCGGGCGAGCTTGCCGAACACCACGGCGTAATCCCACCCGAGGTTGATGCCCTCGTCCCATCCAAAGTCCGGCGCGCTCGCGGAGGAGCTGAGGTCGCGGTCGGCGTCGATGAAGAGCACGCCGCCCCACTCGCGCGTGGGGCTGGCCCAGGAACGCCACCCCTGGAGTACAAACTCAAGGATCGGCCCTTGCTCGGGGTCGTTGCGGTCGACCACGCGCAGCTCCGACAGATCGGGTTCGCTTCCCGCGTCGCGCGCGTCTCGAAGCACCACGGTGGCTCCGGAGGAGTCCGCGGTCTCGCGGCTCCAGACAGCGCGTGCCTGGTCGATGGTCCAACCTCGCCGGCCGATGTAGGCATTGAAGCGCAGGTTGCCGCCGCTCACATTGCGGACGAAGAGAGTGGTGTCTGCGATCGCGCGCCCCTGAAGGCGGAAGTCGAGCGCGGTCAGGTCCAGCTCGATGGATGCGGCGAAGGGGGTCGCCTCGCGCTCGAGCGGAGCGCTCTCTCCCTCGTCGTAGACCGCCACCACGCGATAGCCGTAGCGAGTGCCGTTGATCACATCGCGATCGATGTATCCGAGCGCTGGGATCGGGGTCGGGAGAAGAGGGGAGCTCGGCCAAGGCTCGTCGGCCGCGCGCCGGTAGAGCTGGTATCCGAGGAATCGTGAGGACGCGCGATCGACGCCGACCGGAGGCTGCCAGCTCAAGGAAATGCGCGAGTCGTCGCCTCCCCGCGCGATCAGCGCGTTGGGCCGAACTTTCGATTGCACGGCCAGCACGGCCACATCATCGAGGCCCCAGCCGCGAGCATGGAGGTAGAGGTCGCTCGCCGCGCGGAAGCGGACGAGCACCTCGTGTCCGAGAAACGCGTCCAGAGGAAATTCGTCGTAGCGCCAGCCCCCCGAGTCTCCGCTGAACCCGGGGAAGTCGAGCGCGCTCACGGCTCGATAGGGATAGCCGCCGTCGGGGTAGAGCGGTACCCAAGTCGCGCCGTCGTTACTCGACGCTTCGACCATTCCGCCGTCGAAGCCGGCCTCGAAGCGATACCGGTGATGGATCTGGAGTCGCGCGCGATCCATCGCGGCGAGGGAGAGGGGACCCCAAGCGAGACTGGAGGTGGTCGCGTCGCGATACTCACCCTGGAGCGGCATCGCCCACGCGCGGTGACCGGAGCTTGCGCCGATCGTGCTGTCAGGCTGCCCCCACTGCCAGTCCCCAGTCGCTTGGAACGCGCCCGGACCCGATTCGAAGTCGGTGCTCGTCCCCGCGCGCACCTGCAGTAAGAGCTCCTGGTCGTCGGGGAAGCGCGCTTGGTTCGGGATGGTCGCCTGGTCTCGCGCCGTGAAGTGGTAGCTCAGCTCATCTCCGGCCATGAGGCCGCTCACCGGAATCGAAGTGGTCCAGCGCGTCGTGCCCGCCGATCGAGCGAGCGCAGCATCGACCGTTCCGCCTCGTGGCAAGGTCAACGCCGCAAAGACTGAATCGACGCGACCGGAGTTGTCGGTGACCGCGACCGCGAGGCGAAGCGTGTCGACGTCGGGGGCGAGGAAGCGCGGTGACTGGTGCGCAAGAAGGGGCGCGATCTGGTCCGGCCCGACGTAGAAGTGAAGGAGCTCGGCCGGCGCGCCTGCCGGCAAGCGCGCGGCGTGCCCCGCGGTGTCGCTCGCGGCCCAGTAGTAGTAGACGTTCGTGCCGAGCGGCGGCGCTTGGAGCTCGGCTCGAAACGTTCGGTTCTCGTCTCGCGGAAGGAGGTCGGCGCGGGCGAAGGGCCCGGCCGGATCGAAGCCGTAGAAGAGCCCGAGCGAGTCCGAATCGAGCCCGAGCAACGACGAAATCGTCGCGCTCGCCTCGATCGTCGGTGGGGGCGCTTCGATATCGGTCAGAGGATCCGCGCTGATCTTCACGGTGAAGTCGCCGAGGCCATGCGTCATGAACGCGTTGACGATCGGCCCGAAGTGCGGCGAACCGTCGCCCAGGTCTCCGTTCCGATCATCGACCAGGAGCATCGCGAGCAGATAGTCGTCCATCTCCTCCGGCGCGGCGTAACGGGCGAAGTGGAAGAGGGAGTCTGCCGCGGCCGCGCCGATCGATTGGCGGATGTCCCAAAGTGTGCTCGCGATGATGAGCCCCTGGAGGTGTGGGTCGGCGTTTTGATCGAGGGGCCACACCTTGTCGGTCTCGATCTCTCTTAGGTAGGTACTCGGTCCGCGAAACCCGATGCCGATCCGCGGCTGATTCGTGATGGTGGCGGCGAAGTAGTCGCTCAAGCCCTCGTTGAGGTCGGTCGAGACGGGAAAGGGTGTGTAACAGAATTGAGTCACCGCGTGCGCGTACTCGTGGTAGACGACGTCGGCGATGCGCGCGGTGCTGGGGCATCCGCTTCCCGCCGCGGTGAAGTTGAAGTAGTCGCCCCGCCAATACGCGTTGCAGTGCCCCGAAGAGTCCTCGATGCGAAGCTCCAGTCCTTGATCGAGCGGCAGTAGTGCGGGACCGGGGTCGAGCGCTCGGACGATCCGATACGCTCGCGTTGCGTGGAAGTAGGCATCGCGCTGACCGAAGCTTGAGTTGATCTCGTCCCACTCCACGTTCGCGCTGTCGCCGGTCGATGAGGTGAGCGTGTCGAAGGGGGTCCTGAGGTCGAGCGAGAGATCACGGACCCACGCCGCTCTGCCGCGCAGCTCCGCGCGGCGAAGGTAGCGACCAGGGTCGAGGCCGGAGACGCGAAACGCGCCGCTCGCATCGGTGGTGTCGGTGGTGGAGAAGCCGGCGCGTGAAACCTCGATCGTGAGATCGGAGAAGCTTCGGGTTGCGCGGGTGCCGCCGGCGGTCGCGAGCTCGATCGATCCGAACACGCGTCCCGGAATCTCCTCGAAGGCGACGTGATTGAAGCGGGCGAG
>CAZZAH010000145.1:7729-9269 GCA_964652115.1 uncultured bacterium
ATCCGAACACGCGTCCCGGAATCTCCTCGAAGGCGACGTGATTGAAGCGGGCGAGCAGCGTTCCGGTGAGCCCGTCGACCCACGCCTCCCAATCGCCAGGAGGCGCAGAAGTCCGAAAGGTGACGCGTAGGATTGGGCGAAGCTCGGTGCCCGTTCCGCTCGCCAGGGGGACGTAGGCACGCTCGGCGTGGATCTCTTCGGGCGTTGCGCTCGACGGAAGTCCGTCGACCGCGACGGGCGAGGCGTCACCACTCGATCGCCATGCCGCGGGCATGGACTCGTCGAGGTCGAAGACGCGCGCATCGGCGTAGCAGAGCCGCCCGCCGGAGCTCCAGCCCAGTGTGACTCGCGAGCCGAGGATCGGGACGCCGCCGACGTTCTGGGTGAAGTGTACGAACGAAACGTTCGGGGACCGGCGCTCGCTCGCGAGCGTGAGCTCGTTCGGGTCGATCGACGCGAGCGCGGGGTGAGCGCGAAGGGCGTCCCACGAAGCGCCGATTGGATCCGATGCCGCAAGCTCGGAGGTGATGGGGAGGGTCGTCGCCGCGATTGCCGGGAACGCGGCCAGCCCAAGATCGGCCGCGTCGGCCGCGAGGCGCTCGAAGCGGATCGAACGCGGAGCCGATCCACGCGTCGCCGCCACAGTCTCGATCTCGATGCACCGCGGCTTCGCGCCGACAGGCGGCGCTACCTCGAAGCTCGCGCCCACCCGGCCGGACGCAGCGGTTCCCACGCACGGCCAAGCGAGCAGGAGCGCGCAGCCCAGGCTTCGTAGCAAACGTCCAATCATATTCATCTGCCGCGCTTCGCCCCCGTTCCCTCGTGGACGCGCCTCGGCGGCGCGCGATCGTCCGGAGCGCGCATGCTAGAGCAAGAGCTGAGTCTTCGGCCAGCCTCGGCGGACCTTGAGGTCACCACGGCAGCTCGATATCTTGCGGGCTCGTCGTCGGCGGACCGGAAGGAGCGGCATGATCCCTATCGCGCGTAACCGAGTGTTGAGCGATTGGGCGTGCATTCCGCTCGCCATCGCAGGCGGTCTCTTTCCGCACGTGGCGCTCGCGCAGGCGAGCCCGGCTCAGGTCGAGCTCGCACGGGGGCGACTCGTCCTGGTCCTGCTTTCCATTCTGGCGGCATTGGGGCTGCTCTTCTTGAAGGGCCGCAGGCCGCGTCTACTCGGGTCGATGCTCGTTGTGATGACCTTTGGGCTGAGCTTTCGATTCGGGTTGATCGACGACGCTTACATCAGCCTTCGTTACGCGGAGAATCTCGCGCGCGGCGTCGGGTTGGTCTTCAACCCCGGCGATCGGGTCGAGGGCTACACCTCCTTCGCTTGGGTGACGCTTCTAGGCCTGCTGCACGGCGTGAGCCGCGCGTCGCTCGAGCTGCTCGCGCCCCTACTGGGGGTGACCTCCGCGCTCGCGTCGCTCTGGGCGCTCGCTTGGTTTATCCGGAGCGCCGACGGAGGAGAAGCGGAGATCGCGGGGGAGTCGGGAGCGGTCGTCTTCGCGAGCTACCTGCCGCTCGCGTTTTGGGGCTTCTC
>CAZZAH010000146.1:0-3891 GCA_964652115.1 uncultured bacterium
GACCGACCGGCGTGATGAACCGCAATCCCGCGCCGACCGAGTAGAACACCGCGAGGACCGAGTTCTCCGACCTCCGCGAACGAAGTCCGTCCGAGAAGCGCGAGAGCTTGAACTGCTTCGGATCGGCCCAGACGTTTCCCGCGTCGATGAAGACCGCACCGCGGAGGAGCTTGTAGATCGGGAAGCGCATCTCGACGTTGAGCAAGGCGAGCGCGAGCCCACCCGCCGGCTGGTCCTTGCTCGTTCTCGGGCCGAGCCCGTCGTCCGGGTAGCCGCGCACGGTCGTCCCACCGCCAAGCCGGAAGCGCTTGTTGAACGGAATCCTGATTCCGAGGGAGTCGGTCGAGACGTCGGCCGCGCCCTTGCCGTAGGCCGCGATGTAGCCCCCCATCGCGCGTCCCGCGATCACCCAGGTCGGGCTTCGTCTTTGGTATCCCTGCCAGAGCGCGACGTAGCGGCCGAAGTCGATGTCGCCGCCCAGGACTCCGCCCGCGAACTCGGTCTGGAGCTGCGAGAGCTTGCCCGAGGTGGCATCGAAGGGACTGTCACGTTGATCGTCGGTCCAATCGACCAGAAAGCTCCGCGTGGCGAAGCGCGGGATGACGCCCGGCTCGGTCGACGCGGTATTCGAGTGCGTGAGCCCGACGCCGACGCGCGTGGTGCGGTTGATCTCGCGGCGGAAGGTCAAGCTCGCGCCGATCTCACGCGAATCGAAGCTCGGCTGCCGCTGCCACTCGATGAAGCTCGAGACGATGGCGCGATTCCTCGTGTGGAATACGCGCGGGCTTAGGTAGCCGGCGGTGATCGACGCCTTGGTGAAGTCGATGCGCTCGTTCGGCCGCGGCCAACGGAGCGGAAAGTCGCTCTCGCCGCCGAGGGAGACGCTTCGCCCGCGGCCGCCGAGGTTGATGCGGCTCCACTGGGTCGTGATCGTGCCGCGCTTCTTCGAGGTAAAGCCGGCGCCCGACTCGAACCGCCCGCGCTTCCTTTCCGTCAGCTCGACGCGGAGGATGGCGCGCTCCGGACGGCTGGTGTCGGCGAACTGCGGATAGACGTTCACGCGGCTGAAGAGCCCGGTGTCTTGGAGGCGCTTTCGGCTGTCGAGCAAGCGGCGTTCGGTCAGGAGCTGACCCGGCTTCACCGTCAGCTCCTGCAAGACGGTGTTCTTCCGCGTATAGACGATCCCTTCGACCTGGATCGAGTCGACGCCGACATAGGGGCCGGCCTGCAGGCGGAGCTTCACGCTCGCTCGATTCGCCTCCGAGTAACGGATCTCGCGGATGCTTCGAAAGAGGAGGTGTCCTTGATCGCGGTAGTAGGTGGCGATGCGGTCACGCGTCTTGTCGACCTCGGCCGGGCGGAGGACGTTGTTCCTCTGAGAGCCGGTGATCTCTCGCACCTTTTTCGCGTAGCGCGGATCGAGGCCGCTCAGCTCGTAGGAGCCGATTCTTACCTGCGGCCCCTCCTCGACCGAGATCTCGATCGCGACCTTGGTGGCGAGGGAGTCGAAGCGGACCCGCGCCTCGAGAATGCTCGCGAGGGGAAAGCCACGGTCACGATACTTAGCGAGGACCGAGCTCAGATCGCCGGCCAGAAAATCGGGGCCGAGATAGCGCGGCTTCTTGAAGAGGCGAAAGATGCCGGGCTGCTTCAAGCGCATCACGCTACGCAGCGTTCGACTCGACACCTTCTCGTTGCCGGCGAAGCGGATGCTCTCGATGCGCGGTGCCTTGTCGTCCTGCGCGCGCACCGGAACCGCGCCGGCGGCGAGTAGAACGAGCAACCAGAGGACGGGAAAGCAGCCGCGCGCGCTCCACCCGAATCGATGCCGGCCGCCGCGTGGCGGGGCGAGGGGCGAGCTCAGCGGCTCTCGACCAACAGCGCGGTCGCTCGCCGACGCGCCCACGCGTCCGCCTCCAAGATCTCTTCCAATTCGTCGGCGCCACCCTGCGGACGCTCGTCCAAAAGACGCGTCAAGCCGCGCGCGATGTCTAAGAAGCCGATCCGCCGCTCGAGGAAGGCTCCCACCAGCACTTCGTCCCCGGCATTCAAAACTGCCGCCGCGGTGCCCCCTTCCGCGAGAGCGCGGCGTGCGAGCGCGAGGCAGGGATAGCGCGATTCGTCCGGCGCTTCGAAATCGAGGCGACCGACCTGCGTCAGATCACAGCCCGGCAGCCCGGAGTCGAACCGCTCCGGATGGCAGAGCGCGACCTGGATCGGAATGCGCATGTCGGTGGTCGAGAGCTGCGCCGTGGTCGATCCATCGGCCCACTCCACCAGCCCGTGGATGATCGATTGCGGGTGGATCCACACGTCGATGCGATCGGCGGGCAAACCGAAAAGCCAATGCGCCTCGAGCAGCTCGAATCCTTTGTTGAGGAGCGTGGCCGAATCGATCGTGATCCGCGGGCCCATGCGCCAGGTCGGATGCTTCAGCGCTTCCTCCGGCTGGATGCGGTCGAACGTCGTGACGTCGCGCTGACGAAAGGGTCCGCCGCTCGCGGTCAGAACGATGCGTCGAAGGCGCGCGCCTGCCCTTTCGTCCAAGAGCTGGAAGATGGCCGAGTGCTCGCTGTCGACCGGCAAGAGCGGTGCACCCCGCTTCTCCGACTCGCGAGTTACCGCCGCGCCCGCGATCACCAGCGACTCCTTGTTGGCGAGGGCGAGCGGCTTTCGCGCGCGAAGCGCGGCGCGGGTCGGTAATAGCCCCGCCGCGCCGACCAATCCGTTCAGCACGATGTCGGCCTCGGCCAGCCCGGCGATCTCCTCCGACGCCTTGGGACCGGAGATCAGCTCCCCCGACCATGCGCTCCCCACGCGCTCCCGCAGCTCCGCGATGCCCGCCTCATCGGCCAGACCGACCACGCGCGGTTGGTATCGCTTCACCTGCTCGGCGAGCAGATCGACGCTGCGTTGGGCGGTGAGCGCGAAAACCTCGAGCGTCTCGGGAAGGCGGGCGATCACGTCGAGGGCCGCCTGGCCGATCGAGCCGGTCGAGCCTAGGAGGGTGACGCGTCTCGGGGTCCGATACGGCGGTGCCGACTCTTGCATACCCGCAATTTAACGAGCGAAAGCTTGCAGGTAGTAGTGGAAAAGCGGTGCGGCGAAGAAGAGGCTGTCGAACCGATCGAGCACGCCGCCGTGTCCCGGCAGCAACTGGCCCGAATCCTTCACCCCCGACTTTCGTTTGAGCCGCGACTCGATCAGATCGCCGATCGGCGCGACGATGCCGGTGAGCGCCCCAAGCCCGGCGGCGAGCGCGGTGCTCAAGGTCGGCGCCAGCCACGGCGCGAGCAGCATCGCGGCGGCGAGCGGAAGGAGCACGCCCCCGACGGCGCCTTCGATCGTCTTCTTCGGGCTCACGGCGGGCCAGAGGCGATGTCGTCCCAGCAGCGTCCCCGCGAGATAGGCGCCGGTGTCGCTCGCCCAGACGAGGCAGAGGGCCAACATCGCCCAGTGCGTCCCTTCGGGCGCCGCTCTGCCGATCCAGGGACCTGACTCGAGCCGGCAGAGGAACGAAGGCAGGAGCCCGACGTAAGCGGCGCCGATCGCCTGCGCGAAGAGCCCTAAGCCTGCCGCCACCGGACGCGCCGGGGTCCACGGCCGAAAGAGCCACAGCGTCGACGCCGCCGCGAGCGAAAGCGCGAGCCCTTCCCACACCTGCGTCGCCGGCGCGAAGAGCGCGACCGCGTAGAAGCAGGGCGCGAGAAGGAAGAGGCCTCGCCCGCTCAGCCCAAGGCCATCGAGCAGACGCGAGAGCTCATAGGCCGCAAGCGTGACGAGGAAGCACAGCCCGGTCGCGAGGATCGTCCCGCCCAGGCCGAAGAGGGCCAAGAGCACCGGCACGAAGAGCGCCGAGGTGAGGGCGCGTTGCCTGAGGGTAGGATCCAT
>CAZZAH010000146.1:3991-9140 GCA_964652115.1 uncultured bacterium
TCGGACAGCGCGCGATAGAGGTGCTGCTTCCGAAAGTCGGGCCAGAGCGTTTGCGTGACGTAGATCTCGGCGTAGGCCAGCTGCCAGAGGAGGAAGTTCGAGAGGCGCATCTCGCCGCTCGTTCGAATCAGGAGATCGGGTGCCGGAACATCGGGCGTGTAGAGCCGCGCCTCGATCGCCGCCTCATCGATCGCGGCGGGCTCGAGTCGGCCCGCCTTCACCTCTTCCGCCAAGCGGCGAAAGCAGTCGACCAGCTCGCGACGGCCGCTATAGGACAGCGCCAGGATCAGGCTGAGGCCGCTGTTCGTGCTCAGCGATTGCATCGTCTGTTCGAGCTGCTCCCTCACCTCGGGCGGAAGGTCGCCCACCTGACCGATGGCGGAGAGGCGCACGTTGTTCTTGTGAAGCGCCTCGCACTCTTCCTTGAGCACTTGGCGGAGGAAAGCCATCAGACCGGTCACCTCGGTCAGCGGTCGCTGCCAGTTTTCGGTCGAGAAGGTGTAGAGGGTCAGGTACTCGATTCCGAGCTCGGCGCAGCCTTCCACGATCTCCCGCACCGAACGTCGGCCGGCGTGATGGCCGGCGATGCGCGGCAGCCCGCGCCGTGTAGCCCATCGCCCATTGCCATCCATGATGATGGCGACGTGCCGCGGCAGGTTGCCGTTCGCTTGAAGCTCTCGGCGTTCCGACAAGAGTTCGGTTTGGCGCATCGTCTCCCGCTGGGTCTAGAACCTGGGTGCCCCGGGTGCCGCTGGACTCGATCGAAATGGGCGCGTCGCGCGATGGCTACATCTCCAAGATCTCTTTTTCCTTCTTCACCAGAACCTCATCGATCGACGCGATGAACTTGTCGGTCAGCTTCTGGATCTCGGTGGTCAAGCGATGCGCGTCGTCTTCCGTGACCTGGTGGTCCTTCTCCTGCTTCTTGAGCTCGTCGTTGGCCTCGCGACGAACGTTGCGCACCGCGACGCGCGCGTCCTCGCCGAGCTTCTTCACCTTCTTGACCAAGTCGTGGCGACGATCCTCGGTCAGCGCGGGAATCGGCACCTTGATCAGCTCGCCGTCATCCGCCGGGTTCAATCCGAGGTCCGACTTCTGGATGCCCTTGAGCACCGCTTGGAGGAGTGTCCGATCCCACGGCTGCACGACCAGAAGGCGCGGCTGCGGGGCGGAGACCGAGGCGACCTGCGCGATCGGCATGCTCGAGCCGTAGGCGTCGACCTTGACGCCGTCGAGCAGCGACGGCGTGGCCTTGCCGGTGCGGATCGAGGTCAGATCGTGCTTCAACGACTCGAACGACTTCTTCATCTTGTCATCCGCGTGAGTGGTGATCTCAGACGCCATGGGGCTAGCCTCCTTCTCGCGTCCAACGCGCGTCGAGCCATCCGGACCGCTCGCGCCTGGCCGCGCTACCGCGGCAGATTCTGGCGGAGCGACGCCGATTTGTCAGGTCGGAAGTGGTCAGGCGGCGCTTTGCCCCGAAGCTTTTCCGGAGTCTCGCGCGCCCTCCAGTCCGTGCTTAGGCCGCCGACGGAGAGGAGACGAGGGTCCCGATCGCCTCCCCGCTCACAAGGCGGAGGAGATTTCCCTGCGGCCGCACATCGAACACGACGATCGGCAGGTTGTTCTCCTTGCTGAGGGTGATCGCGGTCATGTCCATCACGCGAAGCTCGCGCTCCAAGACCGACTGGTGGCTGATGGCGGGGATGAGCTCCGCATTGGGATCGAGCTTCGGATCAGCGCTGTAGACGCCCGCCACCTTGGTGGCCTTCAAGATCACCTCACAACCGGTCTCGACCGCGCGAAGCACCGCCGCCGTGTCGGTGGTGAAGTACGGATTCCCGGTGCCGGCGGCGAAGATCACGATCCGTCCCTTCTCCAGGTGCCGAATCGCACGACGGCGAATGAAGACCTCCGCCACCTCCTCCATTTTGATCGCGGAGAGGACGCGCGTGAAGAGCCCGAGCCGCTCGAGATGCTCCTGCAGCGCGAGCGCGTTCAAGCAGGTCGCGAGCATCCCCATGTAGTCGGCGGCGGCGCGGTCCATGCCCGCGTCCGCCGCGATCGAGCCTCGTAAGAAATTGCCACCCCCCACCACGATCGCGACCTCACATCCCATCCCTCTCACCTCCTGCACCTGGCGTGCGATGGAGCGAAGGGTGGCGGAATCGAGGCCGAACTCCTGCTCACCGGCGAGCATCTCGCCGGACAGCTTGAGGAGGATTCGGCGCCAGCGGGGCCGCCCGGGCCCGCGGGGGCCGGCAGCGTTGTCGGGCACAGCAGCTGTATTGGACCCAGCAGCTTTCTCAGACATGTGGCCTCGAGTTCTTTCGGTCTACTGCTCGGGGTAGGAGCCGATCTGATAGCGCGTGAAGCGGCGGACGACGATGTTCTCGCCCAGCTTCGCGATCGCCGCGGTGACGAGATCCTGCACCTTCCGGTCCGGGTCCTTGATGAAGGGCTGCTCGAGCAGGACGAACTCGCCGAAGAACTTCTCGATCCTGCCCTCGACCATCTTGTGCTGCACCGCTTCCGGCTTGCCCGACTCCGACGCCTGGGCGAGGAAGATCGAGCGCTCGTGATCGACCAGCTTGCTGTCGACCTCTTCACGCCGCACCGCGATCGGAACGGAGGCCGCGATGTGGAGCGCGATGTCATGGCAGAGCTGCTTGAAGTCGTCGTTCCGCGCGACGAAGTCGGTCTCGCAGTTGATCTCGAGCAAGACGCCGACGCGCGAGCCGGGGTGGATGTAGGAGTAGACCAGGCCTTCGCCCGCGGTCCGTCCGACCTTCTTCTCCGCCGCGGCCGCGCCCATCTTGCGGAGGAGGTCGACCGCCTTGTCGACGTCGCCGCCCGACTCCTCGAGCGCCTTCTTACATTGCATGAAGCCCGCCGCGGTCTTGCCCCGGAGTAGATTTACCTGCTCAGCCGTGATCGCCATCTGTTCCTCGCTTCTTCCGGGCCGCACGAGCCCGATTGACTTCGAATGGATTCCGCGGGGCGTGCCGAGCGGCGCTCTCGCCCGCTCGGCCAGGTCTCTCCGCGTTCTCGCGGGGTGTTCGCGCTAGTTGCCCGCGGCGGCCGCGGGCTCCGGATCGCCCTTGTCGAAGGCGGGCTCGCCGGCCTTGTCCGCCAGAGTCGGCGTGCTGGCGCGCGCCTCGAGTACCGTGTCCCCCACCCAACGGGAGAAGAGGCGCAGGCTCCGGATCGCGTCGTCGTTGCCCGGGATCGCGAAGTTCACCTCATCAGGATCGCAGTTGGTGTCGACCAGGCCGATGACCGGGATGTTCAAGCGCCGGGCCTCCGACACCGCGATCTTCTCCGCCTTGGTGTCGACCACGAACATGAGGCCGGGGAGGCGGTTCATCTCCTTGATCCCGCTGAAGATCTTCTCGAGCTTGCCCCGCTCCTTCTCCAGGCGCGAGACCTCCTTCTTCGAAAGCTTCTCGAAGGTTCCGTCGTCGCGCATACGCTCGAGGCTGCGCAGGTAACGGATGCTCATCTTGATCGTCTGGAAATTGGTGAGCATGCCGCCAAGCCAGCGCTCCGTGACGTAGAAGTTGCCGCAGCGGCGCGCCTCTTCCGCCATGACGTTTTGCGCCTGCTTCTTCGTTCCGACGAAGAGGATGCTGTCGCCGTTGCGGGTGGCGTCGATGATCGCCTGGCGCGGCGGTTCGAGGGAGGCGAGGGTCTTCTGCAGGTCGATGATGTGAATCTTGTTCCGCTCGAGGAAGATGTAGCGCTTCATCTTCGGATTCCACCGGCGGGTCTGGTGGCCGAAGTGAACGCCCGCTTCGAGGAGCTCGCGCATCGTGATCGTGGCCAAGTGTTACCTCCAACTGAGCAGTTTGAACGTCCGCCCTCCCGGTGCCCGCGCCGTTTCGCTTAGGGCGAGGCGGCGCGAGAACTGCTCGAAGAGAGCGTGTGAATTCCCGAGGACCCACTTCTCTACGAAGGAGCCCTCGGGTGGATCGAAGCGACTAGCGCTTCGAGAACTGGAAGCGCTTGCGCGCGCCCGGCTGCCCGTACTTCTTCCGCTCCTTCATTCGAGGATCGCGGGTGAGCAGCCCTTCCTTGTCGAGCATCGGCTTGTAAGCGACGTCGAGCGCCTTCAAGACGCGAGAGATTCCGAGGCTGATCGCGCCGGCCTGGCCGCTGATGCCGCCGCCGTTCACGGTGGCGGTCAAATCGAAGCGGCCTTCGGTCTCGGTGACGCGAAGCGGACGCAGCACGACGAGGGTCAAGACCTCGCGGGGGAAGTACTGCTCCAAGGGGCGACCATTCACCAGTCGCTTGCCCGTGCCGGGAGTGAGCCGCACGCGAGCAACCGAGGACTTACGCCGTCCCGTCGCCTGGTGCATCGCCTTCTGAGTCGTTGCCATGAATTCTCCTTCGAGCCTACTTCTTCTTGCTGTTCTTGGCGGCGTCGGCCGCGGCGACCGCCTCGGGGATCGCCTTGCCGTGCCGGCCGAGCGTGATCGGGATGAGCTGCTGCGCCTTGTGGGTCTCGATGCCGGATGCGTCCGAGTAGATCCGAAGCTTGCGGATCATCTGACGGCCAAGCGGGCCCTTCGGCAGCATCCCCCAGACGGCGTCCCGGATCACCTCTTGCGGATTGTCCTTCATTCGCGTGCGCATGAGGCGAACGCGACCACCGCCCGGATAACCGGTGTGGTGGAAGTAGGTCTTCTTCTCCAGCTTCTTGCCGGTGATCTTGACCTTGCCCGCGTTGATGATGAGGACGTGGTCGCCCGAGTCGAGGTACGGGACATACATCGGATTCCACTTCCCGCGCAGTAGACAGGCGGCCTCGCTCGCCATACGTCCCAGAACCTGACCGCTGGCGTCGATCAAAAACCAGCGGCGATTCTGGACGTCGCTCGCCTTGGTGGCGTAGGTCTGCATTCCAAGCTCCTTCGAGGTAACGGCCTCGCGTTCGCTCGAGCACCGGTCGTTCAGCACCGTTCGCTTGAGCGCAACACGAGCCATGCGCGGACGGAGATCCCGGACACGCGCTCCATCAACGTTGGAAGGGTGGCCCTCCAAGCAAAGAGCAGAGACTAGGGATCCGGCCTTCACCCTGTCAAGAATTGGGTTAGCTCACGATGCAAAGGGGGGCCGTTCAACCCCCCGCTCCGTCACCCAGCCG
>CAZZAH010000147.1:0-9112 GCA_964652115.1 uncultured bacterium
GAATCCGTGTCCGGAGCCCGCGACCGGTGCGTGCTGCGTTCAGGGAGACGGCCAGTTCCTGTGCGTCATCACGACGCTGACCGACTGCTTCTATCAGGGCGGCGCCTACCAGGGTGACAACACGAGCTGCGAGCCCGATCCGTGCAACGAGGTGCCGAACGAGGGTGCCTGCTGCTACCCGGATGGCACCTGCTTCTTCACCCAGGAAGCGAACTGTGACGGCGTCTACCAGGGCGACGGCACTGAGTGCGATCCGAATCCGTGCGATCAGCCGCCGGCCACCGGTGCCTGCTGCTTCCCGGATGGAAGCTGCACCATCACCACCGAGGCGATCTGCGACGGTGGCTACCAGGGCGACAACACGCTCTGCTCGCCGAATCCGTGCCCGCAGCCGCCGGCCACTGGCGCCTGCTGCTACACGGATGGAAGCTGCGTGGTGACGACCCAGGTCGGCTGTGACGGCACCTACCAGGGTGACGGCACGCTCTGCTCGCCGAACCCCTGCGACCAGCCGGTGCTTAACGGCGCCTGCTGCTTCTGCGATGTTCCCTTTGTGCTGATCACCGCGGACGCGTGCGGCGAGTCGAACGGCGTCTACCAGGGCGACAACACCGTCTGTTCGCCGAACCCGTGCCCGACGACGGGTGCCTGCTGCTTCCGCCTCGGCAACCGCTGCTTGGTCCTGACGCCTGCGCAGTGCACGCAGGGTCGTGGCATCTTCCAGGGCCTGGGCTCTGACTGCTCGCCCAACCCCTGCGGTGTCCACACGAGCGGCGACGGTAGCCCGAGCGGCTTGACCGAGAAGAAGAGCTGGGGCCAGGTGAAGAACAAGTTCCGCAACTAATCGAACACGGCGAGGGGTTCGCTCCTCGTCGCTCGATCCCAGCGTAGAGACGAAGACCCCGACTCCGAGAGGAGCCGGGGTCTTCGCTTGTAACGCGCGCGGGGCGCGTGCTGCCTCCGCTCCGAGGTGGCGAAGGCACGGCTCGACGATCAGCGGGAGAGCACCAATTTCCTGACCTTCGACTGCCCGCCGGAGTCGATCCTCGCGTAGTAGACGCCGGAGGGCGCGAGCGCGCCGCTCGCCATGCGTCCGTCCCATCGCGCGAGATTCCATCCGGCCGGCGATTGGCCATCGATCAGCCGGCGAACCTCGCGACCTTGAATGTCGAACAGCCGCAACCGTACCTCCGTTGCGCGGGGGAGGCCGAAGCGGAAGAGCACCGCGGCGCGCGAGGGATTCGGAACCAGCGGCTCGAACGAGAGCTCCGCCGGCAAGGAGAGCGGGTTGAGCCTCGCGTTCGGCAGGATGTCTCCTTGAGCGAGCGGGCGATTGGCGGCATCGCGGCAGTCGTAGTGAATGGCGACCCCTTCGACGCTCGCCGCGCCATCGAGCGAGAAGTGCAGGCGCGCGAGCGGACCCGAACCGGTCACCCCCGGGCTGGTCTGCGAGAGGCGCGAGATCCCGATCACGGGCGACATGCCTTCCTTCGAGCTCAGGATCAGCACCTGCGCGTCGCGCGAAAGGAAAGCGCCGGCTTCGATCGAGGTCAGCCGCAACCCCTCGGGGAGATTGCTCAATCGGAAGGCCACGCCGCAGAGGTCGGTCATCGTACCCGCCTCGAGCTCGAGGAACGCGGTGCCCGCGCCATCGATCTCCCAGTGCCCGGTGATCCCCTCGTCGGTCGTCGATGCCGCGTTCGAGACCGCGCCCGAAGCGGCCCCCGCGGACGCGCGCGGCTGGACGGCCGGCAGTGGTCCGGTCGTGTTCCAGCCGGCGGCGGAGAAGTAGCTCGCCTGGCTGGTGAAGGCCAGGATGTCGTCGACGTCCCACTGCGCATCGGGCGCGGGCAGAAGCGCGGGCGAAGCGCCCGTGGCGGGCCCCAGGTCGGCGATGCGGTCCTGCTGATAGCGCAGACCATTCCACCCGAGCGTGAAGACCATCTGATCGTCGAAGTCGATCTTCCCGTCGGGTCGCGGCATCTGGAACGGGACGAGCGAGTCGGCGCCCGCGCCGGTGGTCGCGATGTCGCCCAGATAGGCAACGCGCAGCTTGGTCGAGCGAACGCGGTATGACACCGGGTTCGTGCCGTCGATTCGCCTCATGTGCGAGAGCGCGGGATCGAGCGTCAGCTTGCCGTCCTTGAAGCGGGTCACGACGTCGATCGCGTTCGCGCGGCAACGCAGATGCAGGGTCGCCATGATATGCGGGCCGGATCGCGTGAGCCCGGTCGGCGCGCTCACCACCGAGGAGTTGATCTCGAAGCGACCGTTCACGCTGTCGACCGTCGCGCCGAAGATCACGTTGGTGCCGCCCAGGCCGTCCCACGCCGTGCCCTGGGTCACGCCCTCGATCGCGACCAGGCGCGGATCGTAGCGGCCGACGAAGGCGACGCCGATGATGCTGTCGGGATAGAGCACCTCGAGGTCAACGTCGCGCTCGAGGTTGTTCTGGAGGTAGAGCGTTTCGTCGCCGTCGATCGCGTCCGTTGCCTGAAGCGTCGGCAGGAGGTGCGAGTCGATCGTGATCAGGTCGAGGATGTCGGTCTGATCCCACGCGACCGTGCTTCCGGTCGAGTCCTTGAGCCGCGCGAAGAGGTAGTAGGAGCCGTCCGGCGGAAGGCCGCCCGGCGAATCGGCGAAGCTCCAGAACGCGGTGGTCGCGGTCGGAGAGACGGTGCCGATGGGGAAGCAGAGCCGCGCGGTCGACTCGTCGAAGGTGTCCTTGGTGTCGAAGTAGAAGTCGACCCAACCGCCCAACGGCGGATAGCGCGTTTCGAAGGTGATCACGTAGCCCGAGTGCGGCGGGAAGCTCGCCGGGAGCTCGCTCTCGCCGACCGTGATGAGGTCGATCGCCGGATCGGGACCGCCTTCGTACTTGAGCGCGATGTTGCGCGCGTCGTCCGTCAGGTAAAGGTCGAGGTCGGAACCCTTCGCGAGAAACGCCGTGGACGCCGGCTCGACGAAGCTTCCCAAGCGATTCCCCGCGGTGCCGAGCACCTTGAAGAAGCTCGGCGGGAGCGTCGAGTTGGGCGTGCTCGCCTCGGTATCGCGATAGAGGACGACGCGGTTCTTCGCCGGATCGGTCACCGCGACGTGTACCGTTCCCGCGCTGTCGGCCGCGACCGCGACGTCCCCTGGTCCCGACATCAGGTCGGAGACGTTGGTTGCCTCGTTCCAGCTCGTGATCGGCATCACGCGCGCCGGCAGGTGGAGCGTCGTGTCGGCGGGGAAGAACGCGAGCTTCTGCACGCGCAGGTTGGCCGCGTCGGCCACGTAGAGATCGAAGCGGCCGAGCGCGCGATTCCAACGGGCGCCGATGCCGCGCGGCGATGCGAAGCGACCGAGCGCCGTGCCCGACGATCCGTAGCGCACGACGTCGGGGCTCGTCGCGTAGCTGTAGACGAACTCGGTCGAGGCAGGCGGGATCGCGCCGTGAATGCCGTCGCCGAAGGTGATCGCTCCGCGCGCTTCGTCGATCGAGAAGACCGAGTCGGTCGGCGCCGCGATCTCGAGGTTGTCGACGCGACGCCAGCTGCGCGCGAGGCCGGACGGATCGAAGACGATCTCGTCGAGGCTCTCCTCGCGCACGGGCGCGGCCGCGGTCCACGCGGTGAAGTTCTCGCCCACGCCGGCGGGCGTTTGATCCGAGTACTCCGCTCCGGCCGAGGCGCCGATCGTGCCGGCGCCGGTCGGTTGGGTTGCGCCGACGCGCGTGTCGCCCGGCAACCAATCGCCGTCCCACACGCTGCCCGCGGTCGTGACGCCGCTCGGGAGCGAGATCACCTTGATGCGGTCGCCGCCGGTGTCGACCGCGAAGAGGAAGCGCGCGGGATAGGCGCGCGTGGTGTGGAGGGTCGAGCTGCCGTCGCTCCAGGGTCCGCCGTTCAGCGGGAGCGAGAGGCCCGGGACCACCCGGCAAGGATCTGCGAAGTCGGCGGCCGCGCCGCCGCGCACGAGCACGCGTCCCGTCACCACATCGGTAATGGTGACCGCGCCGCTCGCCACCTCGATGGTGTAGTCGTGGCCGGTCACCTGGCTCGCGTCGACCACGAAGGGATAGCCCCCTTGATCGAAGGGACCGCTGTCGTCGCTCAACCACGCGGAGGCGCCCGCGCCGGTGCCGCGATCGGCGACGGTGGCGTCGTAAGGATGCGTGAGCCGATCGTCGTAGGCTTCTCCCGCCGTCACCGCGCCCGCGGTCGTGACCGCGAAGGAGAAGATCTGCTCGTTCTGGCCGCCCGAGACATCGCCCGCGTCGACCACGTAGAGAAGATCGGTGGTCGAGTCGGCCACGTCCTTCGAGAGCGCTAGCCCGCGCGGCTCTTCCCAACGTGTCGGTCCGCCGGAGAGCTCGTCGATCGTCACGCGCGTGAAGTTGAGCGCGCCCGCGTGCACGCCGCGATCGATCTCGCCCAAGCCGAAGATCGGCGTGTCCGACCCGTCGTCCTGTAGATCGCTCAGGAGGTAGCGCACTTCGAAGATGGTGTCGTCGGCAAGCGAGCCCGTGGGGAAGTCGATCGCGGGCTGATTCGAGGTCGCGGCGTAGTCGATCGTGTAGACGTGATCGGCCGCGATGAAGCCGGCCAGATTCTCGACGCGCGTCCACGCCTCGCCCGCGATGTGCACCGCCTCGGAGAAGGGGACGATCCACTGCGTCGGCGTCGCCAGGAATTCCGGTGTGCGAAGCTGCGAGTCGCTCCACTCGCCCGCGCCCGGCGTGCCCGAGTAGGCGAGGTCGAAGCTCGAGAGGTAGATGTAGGTCGCGTTCACCTCGTAGGCGAGGATGCGGTGACGCCCCGCGTCGAGCACGTAGACCACGTCGCGGCCGTCGTGCTGCCGCCCGACGATCCCCCGCGGCTGGATGAACGGAAGCTCGATCGAGGGGTCCTCGATCCACTGCGGCCGATCGGGCGAGTGAAGGACACGGAAGTCCGGTCCGTTCCACTCGAGGATCGGGTCGTAGCGACCGGCCGCGTGCGCCGGGTGGAAAGCGAGCAGCGAGGCGAGCCCCGCGGTCAGTCCCAGCCAGTGGTATTGGCGGTGAATCCGACGCATGGCATTTCCCCCAGAAAGAAGCAGACGAGGACGTGGTCGAGCCGGACATAGTGCCCGGCCTCTCTCTGCAGATCGCGGACCATCGGTTGGGCTGCTTTTTCCGGCGCGTGAAAGGCGCTCGGGGGCAGGAGCTTCCATCGTGCGAAGGGGAGACCGAGGGGCGGCGCTTGGGGGCTTTCCCGCCGCCGATCGTGCAGGGTGCACGTGGCGATCCGCGGCTCGTGCAATCCCCTCGGCGGGGGTGTCGGGCGACCGTGTTAAGATTGGTCGCGGCCCGGTGGAGGTCTAACCCCGGACACGCCCGCCCACCGGCCTAGAATTGTCCTCATGGATTCACTGCTCAGGAGGTCGAAAGTCGGATGTTGGAATTCCACCTGCGCCACCGCTTCATCGCGTCCTTCACGATTCTGATCCTCGCCGCGGCGCGGCCCGCCTTCGCCGGCGAATCGAACGCAGCACCCGACCTCGTCGTCGGTCCGGCCATCGCCGTTCAATCGAACGAGCTTTCGAGCAGCGAGCTCGCGCGCGCCGAAGAGCCCCTCGCCTCATTCTCTCGCGCGACCGGGAGCCGCTGGCGCGTGCTCGACTGGGCGCCGGTGACGCTCACGCCTCGCGTCGCGTACGGCACCGGCATCGATCTCGGCCGCTCTGTTCGTTCCGCGCAGGAAGCCGAGGCGGCGGCGCGCGAGCTGATCGCGCGTGAGCCCGCTCTCTTTCAGACCGACGGCACGCGGCTCACTCTCTGGAAGGCGCATCCGGGAATGGGGAAGTGGTCGCTCCACTTCCGTGAGACGATCGGTGGGCTCGAGATCCTCGGATCGAAGGTGACGGTTTTGATGACCGAAGACGGCCACCTCGCCGCCTTCGGTGCCACCACCTTCCCGATGATCCATTCGGCCGTCAGTCCGGCGCTCTCCGCCGATCAAGCGCTTCACATCGCCGACGCTCGGCTGGAGGACGAGGGTTTCCTCACGGCCGCCACGCCGCGCTCGCGCGCGTCGGTCAACGGGCCGTACCTCCTGCCGTCGTTGAACGGCGCGACGATCGAAGGACACACCGTCTATCGTGTCGCGCTCGCCACGCAGCTTCCGCCCGCCGCCTTCGAGGTCGATGTCGACGCGGTCGACGGCAGCGTGCATCAGCGGCGCGACGTGCTTCGCGCGCTCGAGGTGACCGGCACGGCCACCGGCTCGTTCGAGGATCCGGGATACTGCGATGGCGCGGCCGTGAGTCCCGCCGCGCGGCTCTTCGTCAACGTCGATGGGCTTGGCACGGTCACGACCGGGATCGATGGTTCGTTCAGCGCGGGGGAGGGCGGCACGAGCCCACGCGCGGTGACGGCGGAGCTCAAGGGCGCGGTAGTCGACGTCTTCAACTCGGTCGGGGCGCAGGCGAGCTACAGCGGCGTCGTCACGCCCGGCACGCCGCTCGCGATCCTGTGGAACGACACCAATTCCGCGCCGGATGAGCGCGACACCTTCTATCACGTCGAGGCGACGCACCGGTTGCTCCAGTCGATCGACCCAGCCTGGCACGACCTCGACTTTCCGTTGCCGGCCAACGTGAACGTGCAGTCGAGCTGCAACGCGGTCTGGGACGGCGAAGCGATCAACATGTATCACGAGGCCGGCGGCTGCGCGAACACCGGCCGGATCGGCGACGTCGTCGCGCACGAATACGGCCACGGCGTGACCGACTACATGTATGGCCCGAATGATCCGCCGAGCGATCTCCACGAGGGGAATTCCGACGTGCTCGGCACCTTCCGCAGCAACAACCCGGTCGTCGGCCCCGGCTTCTATCTCGGCGATTGCGTGAACGGCCTCCGCACGGTGTACAACGACATGCGCTGGCCGGACGACCTGCAAGGCGAAGGACACCACGACGGGCTCATCATCGCCGGCTTCGAGTGGGACATGCGCACTCGGTTGATCCAGCAACTCGGCTACGCCCAGGGCTCGACCCTCGCGATGGAGCTGTGGCACTTCGCCCGCGAGCTCGGGCTCCCTTACACGCAGCCCGAGCAGGTGCTCTGGAACCTCCTCGTCGATGACGACGACGCCAACCTCGACAGCGGCACGCCTCACTACGACGCGATCTGCGCGGCGGCGCTGCATCACGGCTTCACCTGCCCCGAGCGCTTCGACGCGGTGGTGATCCATCACATTCCTCTCGAGTACGGCGACTCGCCGAATCACGCGGCGATCCCGGTCGAGGCCGACATCTACTCGCTCGACGCGCCGATCGTGACCGACTCGCTCGGCGTCTACTGGCGTCCGTCGGCCCAGGGGAGCTTCAGCCGAGTGCCGATGAGTTTCGTCATGGGCCAGACCTACCGTGGGCTCATCCCCGGCCAGAACGTCGGCAAGGGAGTCGACTATTACATCGTGGCGCGCGATCAGCTCGGGAACACGCTCCGACGGCCGACGAGCGGGTTTAACACCTTCCTCGTCGTATACGCGCACGATGCCTTCGAGGCGGCGGGCGCTTGGACGGTCGGTGCGCCGAGCGACAACGCGACCACTGGCGTGTGGGAGATCGCCGATCCCATCGGCACCAAGCTCGGGCCGTCGGTTCTCCAGCCGGAAGACGACGCGACCGCGAACCCGGGGCATCAATGCTGGATCACCGGTCAGTACACCGGCGGTCAGCCCTACTTGAGCGACGCCGACGGCACCACGACCATTCTGTCGCCGGTGTATAACCTTACCGGCATGACCTGGGCGGTCGTGCGCTACAACCGATGGTTCCAGACCCTCGCCGCCGCCACCGGTCAGCTCGACGTAGGCGTGTCGTACAACGGTGGCACGACTTGGACGCGACTCGAGCTGGTGACCGGCACGCAATCCCCGCCCAGCTGGCGCCCGATCTCGAAGAACATCACGCCGCAGATCGGTTCCCTCGGACAGACGCGCTTCAGGGTGGTCATGCTCGGCGCGCCGCTCCCTTCGGTCGAAGAGGCGGGCTTCGATGACTTCGCGCTCCTGGCGGCCGATCAAGGCTCTCCGTCGGCGGCGCCCGAAGCGTCGCCGGGTGAGGGCGAGCTGCTGCTGCGCGTGGCCACGGCGAACCCGAGCACTGATTTGGCCGCGCTCGAGTGGGCGCTGCCCGGCGCTGCCGACGCCACCGTCGCGCTCTACGCGATCGACGGTTCGCTCGTCCGCACGCTCGCGCGCGGTGAGATGGCGGCGGGTGCGCATCGCGTCGAGTGGGACGGCAAGGATGCCGACGGCCGTCGTGTCGCGTCGGGTGTCTACTTCGTTCGCTTGACCACGCCGCTCGGCTCGGTCGTTCGGCGGCTCATGATCGCGCGTTAGCATGATGACACGCGGCCAAGGATCGGCCTTCGAGCGACTCGCCGAGAGGATCGGCAAAGCCTGGCTGGAATTCAATCCGACGGAGTCGACGCGACTCAAGCTCGGAGGGCGACTCGATCGGCGGTTGGCGGACTTCTCGCCCGAAGCGATCGCGGAGAAGGCGCGCACGCTGGGCGGCTTCGTTCGCGAGCTCGAGGCGATCGACCCCGCGACGCTCGAGCCTCCGCAGCGCCTCGATCGAAAGCTGGCGCTCGGGTTCCTGATCAGCGAGCTCGCCCTCGACCAGGCGCGACCGGCTTGGCGGGTGCTTCCGCAGGCGTACCTCGACGAGATCTTGAGTGGGCTCCACTGGCTTTTGGTGTGGGACGATCAACCGCCGGCGGCCAGACTCGACGCGCTTCTGAGTCGTCTTCGCGCCGCGTCGGGCGTGCTTCGCCAAGCACGCGCCAACCTCCATTCGCCCCCGACCGTGTACACCGAGACGGCGGCCCTGGCCACGCGAGGCGCGCTCGAGTTCGTTCGCGGCGACCTTCGCGCCGCCTGGGCGCAGGGGGCCGACCCTGCGCTTCAGTCGAAGCTCGACGCCGCCGCGCTAGCCTTGGAGACCGAGCTGCGCGAGTTCGTCGAGTTTCTCGAGGGACACCTCATGCTCCACTCGAGCGGCGAAATCGGCGTCGGCCGTGCGACCTTCGAGCTCCTGCTCCGGCAGCGTCACGGCATCGATCTCTCGGTGGATG
>CAZZAH010000148.1:0-1917 GCA_964652115.1 uncultured bacterium
TACGACGAGGTCTGCATCGCGAGCACGACCAAGATCATGACCGTGCTCATCGCGTCCGAGCGCTCGCAGCTTCCGACCAACGATCCCAAGTACGTCAGCCTGGATGAAAGCTACGACGTGCCGGACTGGATCCGGAACAACATCGGCGGCTCGCTCTACGGCTTCCGGAAGAAGCAGCGGCTCACCCTGCGCGACCTCATGCGCTGCTGCCTCTATCCCTCGGGCAACGACGCGGCCTACGCCATCGCCGACATCCTGACCGGCGAGAACAACACCTGGAATGGCCAGTACGACAACACGGTCCAGACCTTCGTCAGCGAGATGAACACCAGAGCGTCCAACCTCGGCATGACGCACACGCTCTTCACCAACCCCGCGGGGCTCGACAAGGGCGGCCCGCACAGCTCGGCCGCCGACATGATGAAGCTCGCTCGCGTCGCCATCGACAACGGGCGCTTCCGCGGTGTCTGCTCGAACACGCAGTACGAGTTCGACAGCAGCTATCTGAACGGGTCGAACGTGCGTGTGACCTTCCACGAGGAGATCCACTTCGGATTCCTGCAGAACCTGCAGGAGAAGGATCCGCTCTTCTGTGGGCTCAAGCCCGGCCAGACTCCGTGCGCGGAGGTGACCGGAGTGATGGCGGCGTCCAACGCCAACGGCTACGCGCTCACGGGATCGTTCGGCACCGAGGCGGTCGATGGCTATCGCACCGGTTGGTATAACGACGCCGATGCGATCATGAACCTGGCGCAGGCGCGCTGCGGCGGTTCGCGTCCGGCACCTGGTCCGCTGACCGAGCAGGAGCTGGAGCAGGGCACCTCGGGCGGCTTCCAGATCGCGTTCAGCCCGATGTCGACCCAGAGCGGCCTCTACTCCTCGGGCGGTTGCGAGATCACCAACGACGATCCGGGCCGCATTCCCGCGACCGCGCTCGATCTCGCGCGTCCCGGCGGCTCGGGCGTCACGCGCTGCAACCTCTCACTGTCGCGCGGCGCCGAGCTCTCGGTCGCGCCGGGGACGATGGCGAACCTCGGCATCGCGCCTTTCGAAGCGCACGGCGACATCCTGCTGACCAACCAGGGCGAGACGATGGCGACGTTCCTCTTGCGGACGCCGCAGCTCGGTACGCCGGCGGTCATCCACCTCGACGCGGGGGAGCACACCACCATTCCGGCCTTCAGCGGTCCGAACTCGTCGTGGGTCTACTCGATCGAGAACACGAGCACGAGCGCGGCGATCGTGCTCGGGATCTCGGAGAGCTTCTCGTGGACGCTGACCGGGCTTGGCGGCGGATCGACGCCGGCCTTCAGCGCGCTCCTGCTGCAGGAAGAGGGTTTGCTGGAGCAGGCGGTGCACTTCGAGATCGCGGGCACTGATCCTCTGGTCGGCCGCACGGTCAGCGTGACCTTGCGCGATCCGAACGAGACGGTCGACGTGGACGCTCCGGCCGCGCCGGTCGAGGTCACGCGCTTGATCGCCTCGCCGAATCCCTTCTCGATCTCGACCCACTTCGCCTTCGAGCTGCCGGCTTCGGGCGACGTGAAGCTCGAGCTCTTCGATCCGAGCGGCCGTCGGGTTCGCGTCTTCGACGCGCCGGCGCAGCGCGCGGGCCGCGGCTCGTTCGACTGGGACGGCAAGACCAGCGACGGTCGCGAGGTCGCGCCCGGCGTCTTCTTCTATCGCCTCGAGCGCGACGGCAAGGAAGAGACGACCGGGAGAGTGGTCCGCATTCGTTAGCAAAGGTTAGACGCGAAGGGGTGGTCCGCCGGCGATCGGGAAACCGACTCGCCGGCGGCCTTCGCGTTTCTGGCTCCGCGAGGTTTCCGGCAGCGCTGCCGGGCTGTTACCGTTAGCCTGCGATTCTGCGGAGAGGAAGAGATGACCCAAGCGAGCGTCATAACGATCATCAGCGCC
>CAZZAH010000148.1:2017-5553 GCA_964652115.1 uncultured bacterium
CTCCCCTTCGCGCTCAAGCTGCAGTGGTTGGAGGAGACGCATCACCTGATTCTCGCGATCCAGAAGTCGCGGGAAGCCGGTCAGGGCTAAGAACTCCCTACCGCGTGACGATCACCCGCACGAGCGGCGCGAAGATCGGCACGCTCGCGGTCACCATCGACAGGCCGGTGTAGTGCCCCGGCGAAACCACCAGGCCCGGCTCGCCCGATCCCGGCCGATTGCTTCGACCGTCCCAGATCTCGACGAAGGTCTTGGTCTCGTGCGGTTGCCACGTAATGTGCTCGATCGGGTCGCCGAATCCCTTGCCGCGCGACCAGAGCCACTGATTGCCAAACCCGGGCGACATCATCCTCGGATCGTCGACCGCAAACTCGTAATGCTGGGTCGAATTGAACTGCAGCTCGACCGCCAGGTCGGTGGCGTTGGTCGCGCTCAGGGTAAGCGTGCGGGCGGTGCCGGCCGGCGCGGACGCGGGCTCGACCGTCAGCGAAAGCCGAAGCGGCGCGGCCTGTCCCGTCACCTGCAGACGAAGCGGCAAGACCGGCACGCGACGATCGATTGCCGGGATCCGTCCGACGCACTCGTAACCGCCAGGCCCAACCGCGACACCGTTCTCCGCGCTTCCGTTCCAATCGGCTTCAAAGGTGGCGGTGCCGTGAGCGACCACGGAGAGGGTCGTCGGCTCGGGTGTCGGATCGACGAGGTGTGAAAGCTGCCAGAGCACGGCGCCGTCGTGGCCGGGGCCATCGTCTCCATCATGCGGACCACCCATGTGGCCATGGGTCGGCCGGAGGATCGCGAGGTCGAACTGAAGCCCGTTGTTGAAGTGGAGCGTGACGTCGTTCGCGCTCTCGTTCACGACCGTGAGCGTGAGGTGCCGCGCGGTGCCCGGACCGGCAGTCGCCGGATCGATCGTCAATCGACCGTAGACCGGCACGATCGGAGGCGTGGTCGCGAGCAGCGTGCTCGTGAGCTCATGCAAGACGCCGTCGAGCTGCGCGAGCTTCGCCGGCATGAGCGCCATCTCGGCCTGGACACGCTTCCGCGTCTCTTCGGTCCGCAGGATGACGTCGACGTGACGCCCTTCGGCCGGCGGATCGGACACGTAGCTGTCGGCGAGGCTCGCGAAGTCGGCGGCCTCGAAGGCGGCACGAAGGGTCGCCAACTGCTCTTCGGTGAGCCGGACCGGCGTCATCGGCGGCGCGCCTTCGAGACGCGCGAGGGTAAGGCCGTTCTCGTTCACCGCGAGATCGAGGTCGGGTGCTGCGGCATCGCCGAAGGAGCGGTAACGGATCCACACCCCACGCGGCACGACCTGAAAGGGTGTCTCCCTTGTCGAGCCGTCGGGGTTGACCACGCGCAGAATCCAGGAGCCTTCGGCCAACGGCGGTAGATCCGCGTCGAACGCGTAGGACGCGGCCGGCGCGCCTTCGCCCATCGTTGCGCCGTTCGCATGGCCGTAGACGCGCACCTCGACTTCGCCGTCACTTGCTTCGTTCGAACCCGACGCGGTCACGGGATCGTGCAGCACGCGCGCGTTGGCGCGGGTCGCCGTCCAGTCCGCGTTCGGCAACGCGCCGTAGAGCGTGATCGTCGTCGCGTCCCCCTGCTCCACGATGGAGGAGATGAGGGCGGCTTCCACCGGAAGTGCGCTGGTGGCGTCGGGTCGACTCGGCTCGTCGTGTCCGCAGCCCATGGTCACGACCAGGAGGAGCACGAGCGCGGCAAGGAGCGGCGTAACGCGGAGACGATCCGACCGAGAAGAACTGCGCATGAGGAACCTCCTGAGCCCGCCGCGCCCATGATCGCAGGCTCGACTGTTAAATCGACTGCTCTAGATCCATGCCCCAGGTCAGAGACCATAGACCTCGCCGGGCGAGGCGACCAGGGGAGAGGGGAATGACCGTGCTTCTGATAAGCTCGCAGGTCCGAGTGGCTCGCCCAGCGGGCGGGCCGAGCGAACGGATCCTGCGTCTCGAACCCGGAGCCCACGTGCACTACCGCTTCGAAGCCTTCGATGAATCGGTCCGCCAGCTCCTCCAGCAATGGAAGGACCTCTTTCGCTTCTTCCAGGAGCTGCTCCTCCGCACGAACGGTGATGTCGAGCAGGTGATCGAGTACCTCCGCTCGCTGCAGCAGCAGGGCTACATGCCGCCCGACTGGGATCTCGATGAGTTCCTGCGGAAGCTCGAGGCGGAGGAGGTGATCGCGCAGACGCCGCAAGGGCGCATGCTCACCTCGAAGGGGGAGCGCGGACTTCGTACCTCGTCGCTCGAGCAGATCTTCGAGGGGATCAACCTCGGCGGGATCGGCGACCATCCCACACCGCACGAAGGCCAGGGCGGACGCGATCCGCTGCCCGAACGCAGGCCCTACGAGTTCGGCGACGAGATGTCCTCGATCGACTTTCAGGACACGATGATGAACACCATGCGCCGCACCAAGGGCGAGGAGCTCATGCCGATCGAGGCCGATCTCTCGGTGGCGGAGACCGAAGCGCACAGCTCCTGCGCCACCGTGATCCTGATCGACGTCTCGCACAGCATGGTGCTCTACGGCGAGGACCGCATCACGCCGGCCAAGAAGGTCGCGATGGCGCTCTCCGAGCTGATCCTGACGCGCTACCAGAAGGACGCGCTCGACGTGGTGCTCTTCGGCGATGAGGCGGTGCGGGTCGAGGTGAAGGATCTTCCCTACGTCGGCGCGGGACCCTTTCACACCAATACCCAAGAGGGGCTTCGCTTCGCGCGACGGATCCTCGAGCGGCGCCATCAGTCGAACAAGCAGATCTTTCTCGTGACCGACGGCAAGCCGACCGTGATCCGCCTGAGCGACGGGCAGCTCTACCGCAACACCTTCGGCCTCGATCCGGTCATCGTCGCGCGCACGCTCGACGAAGCGGTGATGTGCCGGCGCCGCCGCATCCCGATCACGACCTTCATGGTGGCGGAGGACGAGTACCTGAAGCAGTTCGTCCATCAGCTGACCGAGCGCAATCAGGGGCGCGCGTACTTCAGCTCGCCGGATCGATTGGGCAGCTACCTCCTGGTCGACTTCATGCAGAACAGGCGGCGGCGGGTGAGGTAAGGCGCGCGGCTACGCCCCACCCCACCCGCATCTCGAGCCACCCAATCCGGACACGTTCAGGTATCGCACGGTGGAGCCCGGCTCCCGGGTGGCCATTCCCTCACTCGTAAAGGCGAAATCCGACGCCGAACCCGGCTGACTATTTTCGCCGGGGAGAAGATTTTTTCCGGCCTCCCACCGCTCCCGGGGGATCGCGATGGCTCGCGCCCCATTGGCCGAGCTCGATCGCGCCTTGCGGATCGAGACCGCGATCGAGACAATCGGCCCATGCAAATCCCATCCAGGCTCGCTCAGATTCGCGCCACCGCGCTCACGGCCTTGGCACTCGTGGCCCTCCTCGCGCTCGGCGTCACGCAGGCGTGGAGCGAGGATGCTCGGCCACTCCTGGGGCCGCGCGTGGTCTACGTCGCGCGCCACGTCGAGAAGGCGGCCGAGCCGAAGGAAGACCC
>CAZZAH010000148.1:5653-9103 GCA_964652115.1 uncultured bacterium
GCGCTGAGCACGGGCGGATTCCTCGAGGATGAAGCCTTCGAGGAGCGACGCCGCGCAAAGGTCGAGTCGTGGCAGGCGGCGCCCCTTCGCGTCCCCGCGCACTCCGGCACCGGCTATTCGGACGAGCCGCGCGCGTTGGGCGAGCGCATCGACCAGATGCTGCAAGAAGGCGGCACTCGTCGCGCGCGCTCGAAGCTCATCCTGCCGGGATTCGAGGACGATGATGCTCCCGCGCCGCCTTCTCCCGGCTTCCTCGGCATCGCCGCGCCGCATGTCAGCCCCGAAGGGGGCGTCGCCAGCTACGGCGCCGCTTATGCACGGCTGCGCGACGCGCTCCGCGCCGACCCGAACGCGCGCGATCGCGTCTACGTCATCCTCGGCACCTCGCACTACGGCGAGCCCGATCGCTTCGGCCTCACGCGCAAGGCTTATGACACGCCGATGGGCCCGCTCGAAACCGATCGCGCGTTGGTCGACACACTCGAACGCGACGGCGGTGACGCGGTCGTGATGGAGGACTACTGCCACGCGATCGAGCACTCGATCGAGTTTCAGGCGGTCTTCCTTCGCCACCTGCTTGGGGGAGAAGCGCGCATCCTGCCGATTCTCTGCGGCAGCTTCGGTCTTTCGCTGATGGAGCGTCGCGCGCCCGAGACGAACGAGTCGGTAAAGCGCTTCCTCGGCGCGCTCGGCGACCTGGCCGCGCGCGAAGGGGATCGACTGCGCTGGATCTTGGGCGTCGATCTCGCGCACATCGGCGTGCGCTACGGCGACGGTTACGCGGTCAAGGCGAACGCTGGCCCAATGGAGTGGGTCGCCGAGCGCGATCGCGAGCGGCTCGCGCGCATCGCGGAAGGCGACGCCCGCGGCTTCTACGACCTCGCGATGCCGGAGGGCGATGACCTTCGCTGGTGCGGGCTCTCGCCGCTCTACACCTTCCTCTCGGTCGTGCCCGCGGCGCGCGGCTCGCTGCTTCGCTACGACCAGTGGAGCATCGACCCCAACTCGGTCGTGAGCTTCGCGGCGATGGAGTTTGCGGCAGCAAAATAGGAGGGGCGCTGTCCCTGCCGCTAAGCGACAGCAAGCGCCCGTCTGGGCGCTTGACACCGTGTCCGAGGGGGGGGGAACATTCTGTCCGCAGCTGCTCACGCCCCGATGGTTCGATCCGCGAGGTCGTTTGAAAGACGGTCGGCTGGTGCCGCCCATCGGACATGAGCGAGAGACTGGAACGATCTGAACCCCGCACCGCGAGCGCATGCGGGCGGGACAGTCGCCGGCGATCGGTCACGCCGCGCTAGTCATTGTGCCTGGACCATCGAGTCGGCCCATGTGACAGGCGCTGACAACCTGTCTTTGCGGTCGATCCGCGGCCCGACTGGGGGCAACACTGCGATCGACAGTGTTCACTATGCTGCTCATTACTGCATTTGGTATTCCATTCCGCCTCGCAATCGCGCAACCAGATTGCCCGACCCCCGCTTGCCCTCCCGCAAGCGCGCATATTTACGGAAAGGCGGGCTGGTATTCGATCGGGGACATAATTCAGTTTGTGGGCGACTCTAACTATACCAGTCTCTCCAACGGTGGATGCAGTGGTATTGATTGGCTGTGGGGTCATTGTACGGTGGATGCTGGTTTTACGTTTCGGGAGGTTACCAACTTCAATCCGGACAATTGTAGTTATACTCCGAGCACGACGTGTGACGTGGCGAAAGCGCCATGCTGTTCCTTCTGGGGATACCTCGGAGTTTGTGACTCCTGCTCGGATTGCTGCAATCAGTGCGATCTGTGCATGTCGTTCTGGGAGGTTGTTGCGTTTTACGCAGACGGGAGCACCGGGAGAGGATGCTGGGAATTGGCGTTCGTTTCAGATTGCACCGAATACACTTGCCAGGGCGGCCTGGGCTTCTGCGACGTGGTTCGGTTCTGGGATCACTGATGACCTGGAGGTGAAGTATGAGAATCGCGCGATTGCCTCTACTGATTTGCGCCTCGAGTCTAATTGCTACCAGGGTGCCGGCCCAGGTGGCTGAGCTTCCGGTCGGAATCAGCGTGACCCTGCCCACTGCTTCGCAGACCTGCCCGGACGAGAGTCTGATCATTCATCACGACGATTCGTTCGAGAACGGCTTCGCCTGGACGTACATGGGGGTCAGTCCGCCGTATGTCGGCTCGTTCGCTGAGTCCTATCAGCTTGGCGCCGGGACGGTGGACTGCGTCTCCCTTTGGCACGCGCAGATCGGCTACTACACCGGACAACCGACCGACGTGTTCGTCTGGGAAGGGGGCGTGTCCGGCGAGCCGGGTGTGGTGCTTGGAGTCGTGACCGGAGTTGTGTGGGACACGATCCCCGTCTGGCCTGAAGTCGGGCGCTTCGATGTTCCCATCACCGTCTCGATCTCGGACGAGGCCACGGTCGGTTCATGGGGAGACTGGTCCCTTGCAATCAATGGGTACTTCTGGCTCGCCGACTCCGATGGCCCGGAGGGACACCCGTGGACGTACATCGCGTTCGGACAAGGTTACCCGGGCGGATGGCAGAATCCCGAGGTCGTCTTCGGCGATCGAATCAACTCGCTCGGCATCGGCGTGCATTTCACGGCGGATGAGCCGGTGCCCACTCGGGTCAGCACCTGGGGCAGTGTGAAAACACTCTATCGCTGATCAATCGAGCGCGTGCAGAGCGGTGTGTGTTTCTCTCTTTTGATGCGCCTGCCCAAGGGTTGAGCTTCAACTCCGCAGGTAGGCGAAGCTGGAAGTGACCAAGCCGGTGCCCACGGCGAGGCTCACGGCCGCACGCCAGAGGAGCGGCGCGCCGAACCAAGCGAGCGAGAGCCCGAGCAGCATGAAGAACGCGATGAGGAGCCAGCTCCGTGCGGGGTAGACCTGCACGGGCCTGAGGGGCTCCCGCGCCGCGGCCAGGCGTGCGCGGTTCCGCGCCGAGGTCTTGGCCAGCACGAAGCGTCCCTTCGTCAAACCAATCACGAGCGCGCCGCCGACCGCCAACCACAAGAGCAACGGTGGCGCGGTCGCGGCCACCTCCTGGAAGCGCAGGACGCCGCGCACGACCAGCATCGTTCCTCCGAGCAGCCAGAGCGCGAAGGCGAGCACGCGAAGCTTCGCCGGCGACAACCGCACCGGCAGCAGAAGCAGCCCGAGGAAGAGAAACGGCGCGACCGGCCAGTTGGATGCGTTCATGTACTCTCCGGCATCGCGCCCACCGTAGCGGGCGCGAGGAGGAGAGGGAAGAGACTTGGCGAGCGCTCATTCGACTTCGCGTTCCGCGCTGGTTCTCGTCGGGCTCTGGCTCGCCGGCCTCGCGCTGCGCATCGTTTGGGCTCTGCGGAGCCTGGAGTGGAACGCGGCGCCGGATCAGCTCGCCTGGCAGCTGCTGATCGCGGAATCGCGCGCCGGCGCGCCGCGGGCCGATCAGCTCTTCCACTATCCGCA
>CAZZAH010000149.1:0-7253 GCA_964652115.1 uncultured bacterium
CACTGCACCCGCTTGCAGGTGCGCACGCTTCTCGCTACCTTCCGCGCCTAGTTACATGAAGGAGCTTCAAGCAAGGAGGAGCGGCGGTGGGCGCGAAGTCGGTGAGGGCGAGCGGGCGCGCGAGCAAGTCGAAGGCACTATCCCAATCGAAGGAGCCGGCCGAGCCGAGAGAACGCGATCGCCATCGCCTCTATCAGGTCTCGGTGCAGTGCCCCGAGGCGGACGTGCGCTTCTTCACCCGCATCTTTCGCGGGCTTCGGGGCCGCGATCCCCTCTCGTTCAAAGAGGACTTCTGCGGCACCGCGCATCTCTCGGGTGAGTGGGTGCGAAGCCGCGCGGACCGCACCGCGATCGGCGTCGACCTGGATTCCGCGACGCTCGACTGGGGCCGCCGCTACAACCTGGCCAAGCTCGGCGACGCGCGGCACCGGGTGAAGCTCCACTGTGACGACGTCCGCCACGTGCGATCGCCCAAGGTCGATCTGATCGCCGCGATGAACTTCTCCTACTTCGTCTTCAAGCAGAGGGAGGAGCTGCGCGGCTACTTCGCCTCGGTCCGCGATTCGCTCGAGAAGGACGGCCTCTGCATCGTCGACATCTTCGGCGGGTGGGAGGCGCAGCAGCTCACGACCGAAACGAAGAAGCTCGACGGCTTCCGCTACCACTGGCAGCAGGTACGCTTCGATCCCATCACGAACGAAACGCTCTTCCACATCCACTTCCGGTTTCCCGACGGCTCGATGATGAAGCGCGCCTTTTCCTACGACTGGCGCTTCTGGACCATCCCGGAGGTGCGCGAGATCTTCGCCGAGGCCGGCTTCGCCCACACCGAGGTCTACTGGGAAGGGACCGAGCGTTCGACCGGGGAGGGGAACGGCGTCTTCAAGTCGGCCAAGAGCGCGAAGAGCTGCGCCGGTTGGATCGCCTATATCGTCGCCTGGAGCTGAGCGACGCTTGGAGCAATGGGTCGCCGGGACCTAACGCGAACCTCATCAACTCCCGTCGAGCGCTGGGTCGCTCCGCAGCTTAGTTTGTCGGCCTGGCCACGCCGCGGAAGGGCCGAGTCTCGGCTCGCCCTCGGTGGAAGTTCGGAAAGCACAGCAAAGGAGATCCTCTGATGAAGAGAACGCTATCCACCTTGGTGCCCGCCGCGCTTGCGTTATTGCCAAGCGTCGCCGCGGCGTCGTTGCTCTTGCAGGAAGACTTCAGCTACGCGCCCGGGACCTTGCTGACCGGGACCGGCAACTGGGCGGCGCACAGCGGCGCGGGGACCAATGCCATCGCCACCGCCGGAAGCGGTCTGACCTACGCCGGCTATCCCGGATCCGGTGTCGGCAACGCCGCGACCATGACCACGAGCGGTGAGGACGATCACACCACCGCCGCCTTCTCGATCACCAGCGGCTCCGCCTATGCGGCCTTCCTCGTCAACGTGTCCGCGGCTCAGACCTCCGGCGATTACTTCTTCCACCTCTACCAGTCGACGACGCTCTTCTACGGACGCGTCTTCTGCAAGAACGCCGGCACCGACGTGAACTTCGGCGTGACCCGTGGCTCCGGCACCGCGAACTACTCGGCCACCCCCTTCGCCAAGAGCAGCGTGCATCTCGTGGTGGTGAAGTACACCTTCGTGGCCGGCGCTCTGAACGATACGGCCGATCTGTGGGTCGATCCTGTCATCAGCGACACCGAGCCCGCGCCGTTGGCGAGTGCCACCGACGTGGCCAGTGCGGAGGCGACCAGCATCATCGGCGTGGCGCTTCGTCAGGGATCGGCCAGCAATGCTTCCACGCAGATCGTCGACGGCGTGCGTGTCGGCACCAGCTGGACCGAGGTGGTCGCGGGTATCGTGCCGGGCGCGTGCTGCGCGGGCGACGGCAGCTGCACCATCACGACCGAGGCGGAGTGCACCGGCATCTGGCAGGGCCCCTTCTCGAGCTGCGATCCGAATCCCTGCGCGCCGACCTTGGGCGCTTGCTGCGCGCCCGATGGAAGCTGCACGCAGACCCCGCAGTCGACCTGCCTCGCACCTAATGCGTGGTTCGGACAGTTCACCAATTGCGATCCCAATCCTTGTCCCCAGCCTACCGGCGCCTGTTGCCTCATTGATGGTTCGTGCGATGTCACGACCGAAGCTGAGTGCGGCGGAAGCTGGCTCGGCATGGACACGAGCTGCAACCCGTACCCGTGTACGCCGCAGCTCGTCACGCTCTGCCAGGTTCAGGAAGACGACACGCTCGGGGTTCCGGTTCGCGTCGGTCGAAGGGTCGAGGTCCACGGCATCGCGATCTCGAACGCCGGAACGTGGAGCCCGACGATCCACGAGTTCCAGCTCACCGACGGCGACTGCTGCGTCACCGTCTTCGGCGACACGCTTGCCCCGCTCGTCGTGATCGGCGATGAGGTGCAGGTGACCGGAACGGTCGTCAACTTCAACGGCAAGGTGGAGCTGAACAATCCGTCGGTCGCGGTTCTCAGCCAGGGCAACGCGGTGCCTGCGCCGATGGTCGTGACCACCGCGGAGCTCGCGCTGAATGGCGAGCAGTACGAGAGCTGCCTCCTCGCCGTGCATTGCGCGAGCATCGTGGGCGGGGATCCCTGGCCGGCCGACGGCATCAACGCCAACATCACGATCGACGACGGCAGCGGACCGCTCACCCTGCGCGTCGACAAGGATACCGACATCGACGGCTCGACCGCTCCGAGCGCGCCTTTCAACGCGGTCGGGATCATCGACCAGTTCGACACGAGCTCGCCGTTCACCGAGGGCTATCAGATCAAGCCGCGCGGCTTGTCCGACTTCCAGCTCGATTGCACCGCGAGCGACGCGCCGGAGATCTCGGTGCTGCCGACGGTGGTGTCGCTGGCCGCGCCCTGGCCCAGCCCGAGCCGTGGTTCGGTCAGCTTCAAGCTCGCGCTGCCGCAGGACGCGAGCGCGCGGGTCGAGGTGATGGACGCGGGCGGCCGCCTGGTCGAGCGGGTCTGGAGTGGGTCGCTCACCGCAGGCGTTCACATCCTGAGCTGGGATGGCGCGCGCCAGGGCGGCGAGCGGATCTCCTCCGGCGTCTACTTCCTTCGCGCGCGCGTCGGCGCGGTCGAGCGGACGACGAGCTTCCTCATCGTGCGTTAGCGCGCTCAGCCTCGCTGCGTCGGCTCGAGCGAGGTAGGTGCATCAGTTAAGTCAGCGGAGTCGGCGGTCGCGTGGAAGCGCGGCCGCCTTCTTCGTTCAGTGCCGCGCGTAGTGCCTTCGCCTTGGCCTCGGTCTCTCTCCACTCATCGTCCGGATCCGAGTCGGTCACGATCCCGCCCCCGACGCCGAAGTGCGCGCGACCGGCGTGACACCAGAGCGTGCGGATCGCGAGCGCGAGCTCACCGTCGCCGGAGTCGTCGATCCATCCGAGCGCTCCTGTGTAGAAGAAGCGTGGGCTGTTCTCGATCTAACTCAGGATCTCCATCGCGCGGATCTTCGGCGCGCCGGTAACAGAGCCGCCGGGGAAGGTCGCGCCGAGAAGATCGCGCCAGGTTCGTCCATCGCTCAAGTGCGCGCGCACCGTCGCCACCAGATGATGCACCGAGGCGTAGCTTTCGAGCTCCGGAAACGGATCGACCGAGACCGAGTCGGCGACGCGTCCCAGGTCGTTTCGCTCGAGGTCGACGATCATGGTCAGCTCGGCGCGGTCCTTCTCGCTTCGAAGCAGCTCGTGCGCGGCCTCGCGGTCGCGCGCCTCGTCGCTTCGATCGCGAGGCCGCGTCCCCTTGATCGGGCGCGTCATCACGTCGCGCCCGCGCACACGCAGAAAGAGCTCGGGCGAGCTGCTCAGGATGGCGAGATCATCGCTCACGCGAAGGTAGCCCCCGTAGGGCGCGGGGTTGTGCTTCCTGAGCGCGCGGTAGAGATCATGCGCCGAGCCGTGGAGCGGCCGGCTCACGCGATAGGTCAGGTTGGCCTGGTAGATGTGGCCGCGCGCGATCCACTCGAGGATGGTGCCCACGCCGCGGTGATGCGCCTCGCGCGAGAGGTCGCTTCGCTCATCGCTCGGAAGCGCGCGTCGCTCGTGGCTAGCGCGCTCACGGGGGCCGCTCTCTTCGCAAAGGGCGAGACGGGCGCGCAGTCGGGCGGCGGCGTCGCGTCCCTGCGCGTTCCCAGAGCGAGTGATCCACCAGCGAGCGCATCGATGGTCGAAGGCGAGCGCCGCGTCATACCGGCCCCACCACGCGAGAGGGAGTGCGGCGTCGGGTGGATGCGTCTTGAGGTGGCGCTCGAAGGCGGGAGCGGCTTCGTAGGCGAGAAAGCCGATCCAGCCGGAGTGGAAGGGGGGCTCACTCGCCTCGCGTGTCCCATCGGCGACACGCGAATCGCCGCATGGTTGCTCCGGCACCAGCCGATCCGAGAGCGTCGATGCGCGGCACACCTCGCGCGGACCGAAGGTCACGATGCTCCACCCGTCGCCGTCGGCCGAATCGAGGTGAACGAAGCCCGGTTCCTCCGCGAGCCGCGCCGCCAGCTCCTCCGGCCGAAGCGCGAGCTCGAGAGGCTCGGTCACAGCGGAACCGCGTGCTTCCAGATCGGCACCAGACGCTTGAGCTCATTGATGAACTCGATCGTGGCCCGAAGCGCCTCCACTCGGTGCGGCGCGAGGATTCGGACGAGGAGCGACGCTTCGCCGACCTTGACCTCGCCGACGCGATGAAGAACGAGCGCCGCGGTCAGCCCATGCTCCGCTCCGAGGCGCGCGAGGATCTGCTGGATCTGGTGCACGGCCATCGCCTCGTGCGCTTCATAGGAAAGAGCGCGGATGGCGAAGGGCTCGTGCTTCAGGTCGGCCGCGTCAGCTTGCGACGGCTCGGTCGCGGCCGGGCCGCACGCGTGCGAAGGATCCTCGATCGCGCGCACGATGCCGTAGAAGTCGACCCACGCGCCGACCGAACCGGCGAGCGCGCCACGTTCCGACAAGCGACCCGCCGGCGCGCTCGCGTCGATGCGCCACTCCGGCGGGAGCGAGCCGAGCGCCTCCTCGATCGAGCCCGGCAGCAATCGAACGAGGAGCTCCATCGCGCGCTACTGGGTGTGCATGGAGGCGAGGAACGCGTCGAAGCTCGACATCTGCGCGTCCATCGCCGCCTTCGGACCGGTCGCCTTCCAGAACCACGGTCCGCCAGGTCCTTCGATCACCGCGCCCCAGAGGCGGAAGTTCTCCTTCGGAACGGTCGGCGTGCCCATCATCCCGCCCGAGTTATAGGTGCCGTCGACGACCACGGTCGTCACCTTGAGCGCACCCACCTCGCGCTTGGCCGACTTCGCCTTCGCCGCGGAGTCGGAGCCGTCGGGCTGCTTCACCTGGTTGATCCAGCGGCTGATGTTGTCGTCGACCGTGCCGCCTTGGCCCGTGCCGAAGAAGAAGAGCACCAGCTCGGGTGCTTCGCCGCCGGTCGCGGGGAGCGCGTACTGCGCGGCGCGCATCTGCGAGCTCGGCGTTTGCTTCGACCAGCCCGATGGCGCCTGGAACGCCAGCCCGTTCGCGCTTCCGGCCGAAGCACCGGCGGCCGGGGCCAAGCTCGTCGACTCGCCGGCCGGCTTCGACTGCTCGGTCGCGGCGGGCTCGGCCTGTCCCGACATCGCGCTCGATCCGTACTCGCGCTTGCCGTCGGTGGCCGACTTGCTGGCCTCCGGCGGCGCTTGCTTCTTCAGGTCATCGGGGACCGGCTTGCTGTTGGTGGAGCAGCCCACGACGCAAAGCGCCGCCAGCGCGAATCCAAGAGCGATCTTCATCATTCCTCCATGCGGAGAGCACACGCATCCCGCGCGGCTCGCCGGGAAAGTCCTACCCCCCGGAGACGGGGGGAATGAGGGAGATTTCATCTCCGTTCGAAAGGACGTGGTCGGGCGCAGCGTACTCTAAACCGACCGCGGTCATACACGACCGTCCGAGCTCACGCAGCTCCGGGTGGACCTGATGAAGCGCGGCGATCGCCTCCTCCAACCGTGCGCCCGGCTCGAGGTCCAAGGTCACCGCCTCGGTGCCCGCCTGGATCCGCATCTGCGAGAAGAGGAGGACGCGGACACGCATCTAGCCGCCGATCGCGGTCATGTGACGCCCGGGCTGGTACTGATTGCGGAAGTCATGCTCCCGCGGCTTCATCCCCATCGAGCGACGGAAGACGTCCTCGAGATCGAGATCGCTGCCGCCCGAGCGCAGCACGCCCTTCAAGTCGAACTCGAGATGGTTGCCGAGGCAGGGCCTCAGCTTTCCGTCGGGCGTGAGGCGCACCTTGTTGCAGAGCTCGCAGAAGTGGACGTCGCTCAGCGCGCCGATGAAGCCGACCACCGAGCCGAGCCCGGTGCGGTAGTAGACCGCCGGGCCATGCCCGAGCTTGGCCGGATCCGGCGTGAGCGAAGTCTCGCGCCCGATCCGCTCGCGCGCTTCCTCGGCCGAGAGGAAGTTTTCCTTCGAGAGCACCTCGGTCGTGGTCAGCGGCATCAGCTCGATGAAGCGAAGCACCGCGCCGCGTTCGTGCGCGAAGCGGACGAGGTCGAGGAGTGACTCGTCGTTGAAGCCGCGCATCAGGACCGCGTTGAGCTTCACGATGGGGAAGCCGGCCTCGATTGCCGCATCGATGCCTAGGAGCGTGTTCTCGAGCGAGCCGCGCGTCAGCCGCGCATAGGCGTCTGAGTCGAGCGTGTCGAGGCTGATGTTGACCGAACGCACGCCCGCCTCTCGGATGTCGCGCGCGACCGGACCGAGCAGGGTGCCATTGGTCGAGAGGCCGAGCGACTCGACCCCTTCGATCGCTCCAAGCCAGCGAAGGAACTGCACCGCGTCGCGGCGCACCAGCGGCTCGCCGCCGGTGACCCGAAACTTGCGGAAGCCGAGCCCGACCGACACCCGCACGACGCGGAGCAACTCTTCGTAGGTCAGGATCTCCTCGCGCTCCTGCCAGTCCTTCAGGTCGTGAGGCATGCAGTAGGCGCAACGCTCATTGCAGCGATCCGTGATCGAGATGCGGAGGTAGTCGACCTTGCGGTTGGTCCAGTCGAGGAGTGCGGGGCGTGGCTCATCCATTGGCTTACCTCCGGGGCTCGAGCGGGTGCGTGCGCAGAAGGACCGGTAAGTCTAGCAGCCGGCCGCCGAAGGGCAAAGCCGGCGGGCGATACGAGAAGGCCCACGCCGTCGTATGGCGCGGGCCCTCGTCAAAGCAGGACCGTGTTGTGAGGTTGGAACTCTGTGGTGTTGGCCTCCGGCTTACTTCGCGAA
>CAZZAH010000149.1:7353-9052 GCA_964652115.1 uncultured bacterium
CTTACTTCGCGAAATAGTACATAAAGCCGAGGTTCGTCCAGTTGAACCCGGCAGTGTTGATCGTGGTCGGATCCAAGTCGATGATGAGCCCATGAGCCGCGCTGACGGTGAAGTTGTCCGTGATCGGGACCTCGACAACCAAGAGGCCGCTGATCGAGGTGTCGGTCTGGCTGTCGACTCCATCCTGGTCGGATGACGTATTCCCGATCGCGAGGCCGGGACGGAGCCAGAGCATCGCCTTGCCGGCGTCGTGCATCAGGATCGGCAGTCCGAAGTCCAGGTTGATCGTCGTGGACCCCTCGTCGAAGTTCTCGGTGTCATCGTTGTCCGCGGTCTTGCCGAAGCCGAGGCCGACATCGACGGCCATCTTCTCGTTGATGACGTATCGGCCGCCGAGCGGTGCGTCCGAATTGACGAAGCCCAGGCCGATGGTTCCCGCGGTGACCGCGGCCGACGCGATGCCCGCGCTCAGAACCAGCAGTGTCGAAGCAATCAGAAGCTTGCGCATTAAATCAATCCCTCCGTGGTTACGTTCGGGCGCTCCCTGCCCTGCCTACGAACGCGAAGGAATTTAGGCGAGCCCGCCTAGGCCCGACAAGCACGGAAATGGAGAATTTGAGTCGCTTAGGGCGAAATGGGTCACTTTGGCGGCGGACCCTCGACGCCTCCTAGAAACGCCGCCCCCGCCGCTGGATCGGTTGGCGCGGAACGCTCTGCATGTCCAAGGCAAGGGCTTGAAGGAGGAGCTGGACTCCCAGCACCAGGGACACCACCGCCAGCATCACCGTCCCGGTCGGGGTCTGGAGGCCGGTCTGGAAGGCCCGACGCCAGAAGTAGCCGCCCCAGACAAAGGCGAACAGGAGCGCCAGCGACCCGGTCAAGAGGAAGAGCGACACCGGCGTGAAGTCGTGGAGGAAGTAGTTCGCGTTGATCCTCCGCACCAGCCCGGCGACGAGCTTGGGCGGGAATTCGAGGGTCACCTTCCACGGCGAGAGCGAGCTCACCTCGCCTTGATAGCGGGCGGCGATCGCCACGTCCTCGACCACCGCGCGGACGCAGCCCAGCTCGATCAGGAGGCTCGTCTCGAAGAAGTAGCGCTCGGCCAGTCGCTTGCGGTTGAGGCAAAGCCAGGCGTCCCGATGAAGCGCGGTATAGCCATTGGCCGGATCGAAGACGTGCCAGTAGCCCGATGCCGCCTTGTTCAGAAACGAGAGGAGCATGTTGCCGAGCCGCCGGTGGGGCGGCATCGAGCGAAGCTCCGCCGAGTGGAGGAAGCGGTTTCCCTTCGTGTAGTCGGCGTAGCCGGCGAGGATCGGGCGGATCAGATCGGGGATGTGCTTGGGATCCATCTGGCCGTCGCCGTCGACCTTGATCAGGATCTCGGCGCCGAGCTCGCAGGCCCGGTCGTAGCCGGTCATGACCGCGCCGCCCACGCCTCGGTTCTTCTCGTGACGGATGTAGACCACGCGCGGGTCGGGCGCCTCGGTCAGGGCAGCGCGGATGTCGTCCGGGCTTCGGTCATCCACCACGACGATGTGCCGCACGTAGTCCGGCACCTCGCGAATCACCGAGGCGATGTAGGGCGCGACCCGATAGCTCGGGATCACGACAGCCAGAATCGGCTCGCCCTCTTCGCGGGAGGGCCGTTCGATCCTCGGCAGGCTCTCGATCTCGGTCGACATCAGGCTCCTCTTCGGCG
>CAZZAH010000150.1:0-2097 GCA_964652115.1 uncultured bacterium
GGCGGTCGAGAGGCCGGTCTGTCCCTGCTTCAGAAGGTAGTGGAAGCGCGCGTTCGTGTCGGCCGGGCTGCCGAAGCCGGCGAACATCCGCATCGTCCAGAGCTTGCCGCGATACATGTCGGCGTGGATGCCGCGGGTGTAGGGGAAGCGGCCCGCCTCCTCGCTCGCCACCTCGGGCCTCACGTCCGCCGGGTAGTAGCAGATCTTGAGGGGGATGCCCGAGAGGGTGGTGCGCTCGCGTCCGACATGCAGGGTCGGATCGGGACTGGCCTCCGGGCTCGCGGCCGCGGGCAGGGACGAAGACGGGCTCGGCATCGCTTGGATCCTTTCCGAAAGCAGGAGGGCCAACCTGAGTGGGAGGGGAGTCCTTCCCTCCTAGGAACGGCGAGCGAAGGCTAGCAGAAAGCGGAGGGGGCCGACCACGGACGAACCGCCGGCCGGCACGGAAGGGCACGACTTGTCGCCGCGGAGGTTCGGGCGGAAAGGCGCTTGCGGGGGGGCCCTGTCGTCGTGCTACTTTGCCTGTTCGACTCGGGCGTCCCCCCTTGCCCAGCGTTCCTTGTCTCGAAGCGATTCGCTCGAAGCGGTCTGGATCGAAGCGGTCTGGATCGAGTCAGTATCGCGAACGCGTGCGTGTCGAGTTTGGGGGCCGGGGGTCCCGTTGGTCATCCTGCTCCTTCCCTAGAGCCAGAGGCAAATCGCTTACCCCCTGCCTTCCATGGCCCAGGACGACTAGAGCGGGAGACGGTGACCGGCCCCCAAATTCAACCCGCACGCGTTCCTTTCACCTACGCACTTCGGCTGCGGCCACTTGACCGGCAGACACCTCACGAACGGGCTTCCCATGCGATCTCGGCCACGCCGTCGATCTGGTTGGCTCGTCGCGCGAGAACGAACAGCGCGTCCGAGAGTCGATTGATGTACGCGAGAAGTGGCGCCCGCTCCTCCTGAGCTTGGGCCGTCGCGACCACCTCGCGCTCCGCACGACGGCAGACGGTTCGCGCCCAGTGAAGCGCCGCGCCCGACGGACTCCCTCCCGGAAGAATGAATCGATCGAGTGGCGGAAGCTTCGCCTCCACGCCGTCGATGACCGACTCCAACCATGCGGTCTCGGGCGGGAAGATCTCGGCCTTCGCGCTCGGGTCGGTGGAGGCGAGCGCCGCTCCGGTGTCGAAGAGCACGTTTTGGATGCGGCCGAGCACCTCGCGGAGCTCGAGCGGCACCTGCGCGCTCGCGAGAATGAAGCCGAGCGAGGCGTTGAGCTCGTCGAGCGAGCCGAGCGCGTGGATGCGCGGGTCGCTCTTCGAGGTGCGAGAGCCGCCTAAGAGGCCGGTCTCGCCGCCATCACCCTTCTTCGTGTAGATCCGCATCAACCTCGTTCCATCCCGGGGACCGGATCCCGGATCTCCGACCCTGCTTCGGGCCGGAGATCCGGAGCCCTGCCTCGCCCGTTCGAGCAGCACCTCTTCGAGCAGCACCCGCTCTAGGCGACCCGCTCTAGGAGCAACCGCTCGTGGTGCCGCAGTTCAAGCAGCGGTAGCAAGCTCCATTCCGGACCATCAACGAGCCGCACTCGGAGCAAGAGGGCGAGTCGGTTTCGAGCTCGTAGGTGCCGCTGTCGCGTTCGCCGCCGCCCACGCTGCGTGTCGCGTCGGCCACAGGAGTCGCCTTCGTCGCATCGGGCCGCGCGCTCGCGCTCTCCATCGAGGTCGGGTGGGACAGGCCGAAAGCGTCGCTCACGACCTGGCCGCGTACCGCGTCGTGGTCCGGGGTGAACTTGAGCGCGAGCCATCTGAAGATGTAGTCGGTGATCGACTTCGCGAAGCGGATGTCCGGATTCGTGGTGATGCCCGAAGGCTCGAAGCGGACATGGCTGAACTTGTCGACCAGGACCTTCAGCGGCACGCCGTACTGGAGCGCGATCGAGATCGAGGTGGCGAAGGAGTCGACGAGGCCTGACACCACGCTCCCTTCCTTTGCCATCACGATGAAGATCTCGCCCGGCGTGTCGTCCTCGTAGAGCCCGACCGTGATGTAGCCTTCGTGGCCGCCGATCGAGAACTTGTGCGTGATCGAGCGTCGCTCGTCGGGGAGGCG
>CAZZAH010000150.1:2197-4537 GCA_964652115.1 uncultured bacterium
CCCATGTAGTGGATCGAGCGGCTGCCGCGACGCGGCTTGAACGCGCAGTCGAAGATCGGCAGATGCTCATTCTTGAGGAAGGGCGCCCCTTCGATCGTCTCCTGCTCCTCGAGGTAGAGGAGGATGTCCCGCCGTTGCTCGGGCGAGTAGCCGAGGAACTCGAGCGCTTCGGGCACCGTCTGGTTGACGATCTTGAGCATGCCGCCGCCGACCAGCTTCTTGTACTTGATCAGCGCGATGTCCGGCTCGATGCCGGTGGTATCGCAGTCCATCATGAAGGCGATGGTGCCGGTGGGGGCCAAGACCGTGACCTGCGAGTTGCGGTAGCCGTGGCGCTGGCCGAGCTCCTCCGCCTCATCCCAGCTGCGGCGCGCCGCAGCCAAGAGGCGCTCCGGCACCTGCGCCGGATCGATGCGTCCCGCCGCCGCGCGGTGCTTGCCGATCACACGCAGCATCGGCTCGCGATTGCGCTCGAAGCCGGGGAAGGGACCGATCGCCTCCGCGATCTCGGCCGAGGTCGCGTAGGCCTGCCCGGTCATGAGCGCGGTGATCGCCGCCGCCACCTGGCGTCCCTGCTCGCTGTCGTAGGGAATCCCGCGCGCCATCAAGTAGGTGCCGAGATTGGCGAAACCCAATCCGAGCGGCCGGTACTCATGGCTGTTCCGTCCGATCTGCGGCGTCGGGTAGGAAGCGGCATCGACGATGATCTCCTGCGCGAGGATCAGGATGCGCGCCGCGTGGCGGAAGGTCTCGGCGTCGAGATCCCCTCCCGCGGTGCGGAACTTCATCAGGTTCAGGCTCGCGAGATTGCACGCGGTGTCGTCCAGGAACATGTACTCGCTGCACGGATTGCTGGCGTTGATCGGCCCGGTGTTCGGGCAGGTGTGCCAGTCATTGATCGTGGTGTGGTACTGGATGCCCGGATCGCCGCAGATCCACGACGCATCAGCCATGCCGCGGAAGAGATCGCGGGCGCGATAGGTGTCGACCGGCTCGCCGTTCGTCACCGCATGCGTGACCCACGGTCCATCCGACTCGACCGCGCGCATGAACTCCTCGGTCACGCGAACCGAGTTGTTCGAGTTCTGGAAGAAGACGCTCGAGTACGCGGGGCCGGTGAGGGAGCCGTCGTAGCCGGCGTCCATCAAGGTCCAGGCCTTCTTCTCTTCCTCCGCCTTGCAGTGGATGTACTCCTCGATGTCGGGATGGTCGACGTTCAGGATGACCATCTTGGCCGCGCGACGCGTCTTGCCGCCCGACTTGATCACGCCGGCGAAGGCGTCGTAACCCTTCATGAAGGAGACCGGGCCCGACGCGGTACCGCCGCTCGAGAGGCGCTCCTTCGAAGAGCGCAGCGCGGAGAAGTTGGTGCCCGAGCCGGAGCCCCACTTGAAGAGCATGCCCTCTGTTTTCGCCAACTCCAGGATCGAGTCCATCCGATCCGAGACCGAGTTGATGAAGCAGGCCGAGCACTGCGGCTTCTCCTCGACCCCGACGTTGAACCAGACCGGCGAGTTGAACGCCGCCTTCTGGTAGACGAGCAGGTGGGTCAGCTCCGCCTCGAAGGCGTCGCCATCGACCTCGGTCGCGAAGTAGCCCTGCTCCCGTCCCCACCGCGAGATCGAGGTGACCACGCGTCCGACCAGCTGCTTGACCGAGCTCTCGCGGCGCGGCGTGCCGATCGGTCCGTTGAAGTACTTCGAGGCGACCACGTTCGTGGCCATCTGCGACCAGAAGGAGGGGATTTCGATCCCCGCCTGCTCGAAGACCACCTCGCCGCGCTCGTTTGAGATGGTTGCGGTGCGAAGCTCCCAGGTGATCTCGTCGAAGGGGTGGATGCCAGGTCGGCTGAGCAGACGTTGGACGGTCATGCCGGGCCGATCCGTCGGCCGGCAGCCGTCTTCCTGGATTTCCGTGCTCTTTTGCGTCGAGTGGCCGCGCGGGGCGCCTCCGGAACGGGGGCCTCCCTGCGGCGAGGAGGGACTACTTCCCGAGTCCATTCGAGCCATCTTCCTACTCCTCCGTGTGGGCGCCGACGGGTCCCGCGACGGATGCCTGGCCGGATGGGCCGGCCCCTTGCCCCTGTCGAGGAGAAGCCGTCGGTGCGGCTTCGATCTGTGGTTGCCGGGCCGAGATCTTCCCCCCGAAACTGGGCCCACTCATCTCGGGGTGCGGGGATTGGATGACCAACCGCGCGTGCTTTCGACACCTATGGACACCTGGATCACAACGCGTCCCAGCAGCGACACGTCCCAGCAGCAACACGTCCGGGCAGCGACGCGTCCGGGTAACGATGACAACTACCGCGGCCCACTTTCCGATCGACCGGCCCAGCCGAAC
>CAZZAH010000150.1:4637-8992 GCA_964652115.1 uncultured bacterium
GGGTAACGATGACAACTACCGCGGCCCACTTTCCGATCGACCGGCCCAGCCGAACCCGCCACGGGGTTGAGGGCGCGGGGAGCGTCTCTTCCGGAGTCGGCGGCGGGCCCTTGGGACCTGTCTCCGCCTGGGGAAAGCGCCCGCCGACCCCCGGATGTCCATGGGCCGGCTCGATCCACCGCCTCTCGACCTCGGCGCGCCAGGCGCCCCACATCTAGTGGCGGAGCGGCAAACTAGCACTAAATCTGGGGGGTCACAACTGCTTTCTTGGGTCGAGGGCAAGTCGAAGCCCAAAGCTTTCGACCATGTCGTAAGCGCCTTGGAGGTGGTCGTTTGGGCTCCGATGTCGGCCTCCGTCAGGCCTCGTTCGGGGAGGGGGGATCCTCCCGCAGGAGGGAGAGGAATCTGTCCATGACCTGGGTGCGAGCTCGTCCACGCCGGACGAGGATGCCGAGCTGCCGGGCGTAGCCCTTGCCCGTGAACGGAATCGCCCGGAGGGCGCCGGCTCGGACCTCGGAGGCGACCGTGACCTGAGGCACGATCGAGATCCCGGCGTCGATCTCGACCGCTCGTTTGATCGTTTCGATGTTGTCGAACTCCATCACGATCTCGACCTGGCTGTTCTGGGCTCGGAGGATGCGGTCGACCGCGCGCCGCGTCGGCACGTCCTTCTCGAAGGCGATGAAGCGCTCCCGGTCGAGCTGCTCCACCTTCACCTCGGTCTTCGAGGCGAGAGCGTGCTCCGGCGCGCAGATCAGGACCAGCTGGTCCTCCCGGAAGGGGAGAACCTCGATCCCCGAGCGCTTGATCGGGTAGGCGACGATCCCGAGATCTACGGAGCCCGCGCTCACGTCCTCGTAGATGCGGTTGGCCCGCGAGTATTCGAGGTGGATGCGCGCCGCCGGATAGCGCTTGAGGAAGTCCTTGAGGTACGGGGGCAGCTCGTGCAGGCCGACGCTGTAGACGGTCGCCACACGGAGGTCGCCCGCGATCGAGTTGGACAAGACCTGGAGGTGGTTCTCCATCGCCCGGAAGCGCTCCAGGATCTCCCGTGCCCCCTCGAAGAGCGCCTGCCCTGCCGGGGTCGGCACGAGGGAGCGCTTGCCGCGCTCGATCAGCCGTCGCCCGTACTTCTCCTCCAGCGCGCGGATTTGCTGGCTTACCGCCGATTGCGAGATGTAGTTGAGTGACGCGGCCTTCGAAAAGCTCTGCGTTTCGATCACGTCGCAGAATACCTTCAGGGTCTCGATCTGCATCTGCCGGGCGCCTCCAGAGGACGGTTTGACATTAGGTGTTCTGAAAACAAGATAGAGTACGACTCAACGGTTCTGCGATGTCAAGTCGCGTGACACGAAGTGACCGCTCGGAATCCGAGCGCGTGGCCGGTCCTGGGGGAAGGGTTCGCCGTCGGCGCCGTGGCCGCCGCTCCCCTTGATGCCCGCGGCGCCGCGCTCCTATCATCACCTTCCTCGCGTCGATCCTGGGGCCCTTGGAGATCCGCATGAACTTGTCGGCTGAAGTCATCACGCCTCCCGCGCGGAACGACCGCGGCCGCGTCGCGTTCGCCTCGATCGGTTGCAAGGCGAACCACGAGGAGATGGAGTGCCTGGTGAGCCGGCTGGTCGACCTCGGGTATCGGATCGTCCCCTTCGGGCAAGCCGCCGACTGGACCGTGGTGAACACCTGCACCGTCACCGAGGAAGGGGATTCCGATAGCCGACAAGCGATCCGACGAGCTCGCCGGGTGAGCCCCGACGGCAGCGTCGTCGTCACCGGTTGCCTGGCACAGCGCGACCCCGAAGCGATGGCCGCGCTGGGCGGGGTGAGCTGGTTGGTGGGAAACGCGGAGAAGCCCCACCTCGCGGAGTGGATCTCGGAAGCGGACGACAACAGCGGCGCCGATCCGGTCGTCTTGCCGAGCTCGCCTTTCGAGCTCGAGCGAGCTACAGGCGCGCGTGGGGCGCGGCCGCGGATGTTCATCGGTTCCGATCCGACCCTGACGAGCTTCGCTCGGTTCGGTGCCGGCCGAGAAGGCCGGCGCACCCGTGCCACGCTCAAGGTGCAGGACGGTTGCGATCACCACTGCACCTTCTGCGTGATCCCGGTGGTGCGCGGACGGAGCGTGAGCCGCGGCCTCGACGAGACGCTCCGCGAGGCCGAGCTTCTCGTCCGATCGGGCTACCGCGAGATCATGCTGACCGGCATCAACAGTGCGCTCTGGGGACAGGACCTCGCGGAGCCGATCGATCTTTGCGTGCTGCTGCGCCGGCTGGTCGAGCTCCCCGGACTGGCGCGCATCCGACTGAACTCCCTCGAGCCCCAGCTCGTGCGCGAGGAGTGGCTCGATCTGCTCGCCTCCGATCCCCGCTTCTGCCGGCATCTCCATCTTCCGTTGCAGAGCGGGACCGACGAGCTGCTCCGCCGAATGAATCGGCGCTATCGGCGCGAGGAGTACGTGCGCCTGCTCGAGCGGGTGCTCGCCCGCATGCCCGACTGCGCGATCGGAGCCGATCTTTTGGTCGGCTTCCCCGGAGAGAGCGCGCGGCTGTTCGAGGAAACCTATGCGTTCGTCGAGTCGCTGCCGCTGGCGTACCTTCACGTGTTCAGCTATTCGTCGCGCCCCGGCACCGCGGCCGCGAAGATGAGCGCAGAGGTGAGCCAGGAGGAGCGGATGGAGCGGAGCGCGCGGATGCGAGCGCTCGGCGCGGACATCAAGCGGCGCTTCGCCGCGCGTTCGCTCGGCCGCGCCGAATCGGTCCTGATCGAAGGACGTTCGAGTGCGGGGATGTGGCAGGGCCTCACCGGCAATTACCTGCGGACGCGTTTCCACTGCGAGCAAGCGGCGCCGGGTGAGCTTCGCTCGGTACGCCTGGAAGAGTTGGAGTCGAACGGGATGGTGCGCGGTCGAGAGCTCCGGTCGCTCGACCCGGAAGCGGGGACTTCGTGAAGCGGGTTTACATCGAGACCTATGGATGTCAGATGAACGTGGCCGACTCCGGCCTCATCCTCCACGTGCTCCAGTCGGCGGGATTCACCCTGACCGAGCATCTTTCGGAGGCGACGCTCGTTCTACTCAACACCTGCGCGGTGAGGGAACGGGCGGAGGAACGCGTCGCCTCGCGCATCCAGCAGCTCTCTCGGCTCAAGCAGGTGCGGCCCGATCTCGTGCTCGGCATCACCGGCTGCATGCCGAAGCATCTCGGCCCCGCGTTGCGTGAGCGGTTGCCCAAGCTCGATTTGATGATCGGCCCCGACTCCTATCGACGCCTGCCCGAGCTGGTCGAGCAGGCGTCCCTACGTCCCACTCACGACCTCAGGCTCGACGGCGAAGAGGACTACGCCGACCTCGATCCGATCGCCATCGATGGCGTGAACGCCTTCATCCCGGTGATGCGCGGGTGTGATCGGTTCTGCACCTTCTGCGTCGTGCCGCTCACGCGCGGGCGCGAGAAGAGCCTGCCGCTCGAGGACGTGCTGCGTCAGGTGTCGTCGGCGGTCGAGCGCGGCGCGAAGCAGATCACGCTCTTGGGCCAGACGGTCAACTCCTATCACCACGGCGCGCATGGATTCGGCGATCTCTTGAGCGCGGTGGCCAAGATCGCGGGCGTGCTGCGCGTGCGATTCACCTCGCCGCATCCTTCGCACTTCGACGAGGCGATCTACGAGCGCATGGCCGACGATCCGCGACTCTGCCCGCAGATCCACCTGCCGCTGCAGTCGGGTTCCGATCGCGTGCTGGCCGAGATGAAGCGCGGCTACACCGCGGGCGAATTCCTCGAGCAGGTGGCGACGATTCGAAGACACCTGCCGGAGGTGGGACTCTCGACCGACATGATCGTCGGCTTCCCCGGCGAGAGCGACGAGGATTTCGAGGAGACTCTCCGCGTGGTCTCGGCCGCGCGCTTCGATAGCGCGTTTCTCTTCCGCTACTCGCCGCGAAGCGGCACCTACGCGTATCGGCATCAGTCCGACGACGTGCCGCTCGAGGTGAAGGCGGAAAGGTTGGAGCGCCTGATCGCGCTTCAAGAGGAGATCTCCGCCGAACGCTACGCGCGCTGGCGTGGACGTATGGTCGAGGTGCTGGTCGAGGGACGCTCACGTCGAAATGAACGCCACGGCGTGGGGAAGAGCCCGGACGGGAAGACGGTGATCTTCCCCTTCGGCGCATCGATCGGCGAGCTCACTCGCGTCCAGATCGAGCGCACGAGCAGCCACACGCTCTTGGCGGAGGGGACGGAGGAGGAAGCCGGCGACGCCCTCGCGCTCGAAGCGGAGGCGTGAACCGGGCGACTCAGCTAAAGATCGATTCCTGCGCTCCGCGCGGCGGTCGGCACGTAGCGATACCAGCGGCGCAC
>CAZZAH010000151.1:0-8986 GCA_964652115.1 uncultured bacterium
AACCGCTTGCAGCAGCAGATCGCGGATGGAAAGAAGCTGCGCACGCCTTCGGATGATCCGGTCGGCACGCACCTCGACTTGCAGGCGCGCGAGCGGCTCTCCGCGAACGAGCAGTACCAGAAGGGCCTCGAACAGGGGCTCAACCATCTCGACGCGACCGACGCGCTGCTGACTCAGATCGAAGATTCGGTCGCGACCGCGCGATCGCTGCAGGTCTCGGCCGCGAACGATGGTCTTGCGCCCGAAGACCGCGCCGCCATGGCCGAGCAGGTCGATCAGATGATTCGGCAGATGGTGGAGTACGGCAATCAGCAGTTCGCCGGCGTGCGCCTCTTCGGTGGATTGAAGTCACAGGACCCGCCGTTCGTGATCAAGGAATCGGCCGACGGCAAGATCGCGGCGGTGGAGAAGTCGAGCGGCGCTGCGGTGAACGAGAAGGCAGTCGTTCGGCAGGTCGATCGTGACGTTTTGCTCAGCATCCATGCGAAGGCTTCCGATGTCTTCGGGGAAGGGCAGGAGCTCTTCACGGCCTACATCGAATTGCGTGACGCGCTGTCGTCGAACGACACCGAGGCGATTCGAAAGCAGGGCGAGTACCTCGACCAGGCCCAGAATCGAGTGCTGAGCGCACACGGAGTAGTGGGGACCTTGATCCAACGCGCCGACACGCTGAAGACCCAGCTCGATCGGGACAGCGCAAGCCACGAGGCGGAGAAGTCGCGCTTGGAAGACCTGGACGTGGCCGAGGCGGTGTTCGAGATGTCCCAGCAACAGACCGCGCTGCAGGCGGCCCTTCAGGCCGGCTCCCGCATCCTGACGCTGAGCTTGCTCGATTACATGCAGTAGGAAACCGGTGCGCCGGCATTCAAGGCCGGGGCGAGGGAGACGCCGATGATTCTGCGCTCGAAGTCTTTGGGAGAGATCGAAGTACAGGACGAAGCGTCGGTCTATTTGCCCGACGGGATCCTGGGCTTCGAGGAGCTCAAGCAGTACGTCTTCCTGGAGCCGGAGGAGTTCCGCCCCTTCCTTTGGCTGGTCTCGACCGAGGAGCCGGAGATCGGCTTCGCCGTGGCGGACCCGCAGCTATTTTGGCCGGGCCTTTATGAGGTCGCCCTGTCCGAGTCGGACAAGGACGTCCTCGATTGGCAGGCCGGAGACCAGCTCGGAGTGTTTGTGGTAGTCTCCGTCGCCGAAGGGGGACAGAAGATCACCGCCAACCTCAAGGGGCCGGTTGTGATCAACTCTCGGAATCGACTCGCCAAGCAGGTCGTCGTCTACAACCCGGCGTTTTCCGTGCGACAGCCGCTCATTCAACCGAGCACGCGCGTCGTCGCGAGCGGTGGAGCGAACGCGGTCGGGGCCGGCCCGGTACAGCGAGTTTCGATCGGTTAGTCCCCCAGTACTTCGCGCCCAGCCCTCTCGCGGGGCGCGAAGCGGCGGGGTTACGATATGGCACGGAGCGCCACTCGGAGGAAGCGATCATGCTCATCCTGACACGGAAGTTGGGGGAGAACATCCGCATCGGGGACAAGATCAAGATCATCGTGCTCGACGTCAAGGGCGGGCAGGTGAAGCTTGGCATCGACGCCCCGGCGAACGTCGCGGTGCATCGCGAGGAAATCTACGAGCGCATCCGCGACGAGAATCGCCGTGCCTCCGGTATCTCCGCGCGATCACTCAAAGAAGTCGCGCAGATCTTCTCCAAGGGAAAGCGAAAGGCCGAAGGCGAAGAGCCCACGGGACAGGGCGGTGGCGCCTAGCCCGAAGCGAGTGCTCAGAGCTCGGCCGCGGAAACGCGGGATTGGATGGCGCGGTGGGATCACTGCGCCATCCCGCTTTTTGTCCCCGCGCCGCCATGAGGACGCGATCACGTGATCTTGGTCACGCTGCTGGTGCTCCTCTCCTCCGGGCTCGCGATCGCGCGCCTGCTCGACCTTAGGCGCTCGCTGGGTTGGGAGCTCGCGGCGTCGCTGCTTGCGGGTGTGATCCAGATCGGCGCGCTTACGCTGGCGGCGCTCCTCCTTCACCTTTCGCCGCGCGCCTTCGTTCTGGTCGGGGCGCTCCTCTCGCTCGGCATTCGAGTCTGGATCGACTCGCGACGCGGTGACGGCCCGCGCCGGTCAAGCAGCGCGTTCGATCGACGGATTCTCTTCGGCGCGATCGCGCTCACCCTGCTGGTGCTCTTGCCTGCCTTGACCCGCGAATGGATCCGCGTTCGATCCGACGCGTGGTATCACGCCGCCATCGTCGAGGAGATCAACCATCACGGCCTCCTGCCGCAGGATCCCTACTTCGCCGGGCTCAGGCTGCAGTACATGTGGTTCTTTCACTGCGTGGTGATCGGGCTTCGCGCCGCCTTCGCCCCCGATACGTTTACCGCGATGGTGCTGGTGAACGGGGTCGGGCTCTTCTCGCTCGGCATGGGCATCGTTGAGCTCTCGCTCGCTCTCGGACGTGATGCGGGCACCGCGTGGCGCGCCGCCTGGACCGCGCCGCTCGGGATGGGCGTGTTCTTCTGGATCCTCTTTCCGATCCGCGCCGCGCAGTCCTTCCTCGGCGCGAGCCGTGACCCTGCCGGCCTCTGGTCCAAGCTCTCGCTCGCGCGCGTCGACATCGCGACGACGCGTACCTACCTGGCCGACTTTGGGAGTCATCCGTTTTTCCTGAACAAGTATCTGGTCGGCACGGCCTATGGGCTCGCGCTCGCGTTCTTGGTTTGTTACCTCGCCGCCATCTCTCGCTGGATGAGCGAGCGCAAGGTCTCGCAGCTCTCGGCCGCGTCGCTCTGGCTCCTCGCGTTGCTTCTGCTTCATCCTTTGGCGGGCGTCTGCGTGGTGCTGATCTCGGGCTTCTGCGCCGTGGCCATGCTCGCGCTTCGACGTCTGCGCGAGGCTTGTCCGCCGCGCGCCCTGCTTCAATGGATGGTCGCGCTCGGGATCGCGGGGGTGATCGCGCTGCCGTATCTGCGGGCGATCTCGGGCACGCGGACTGGCGCGCAGGTGCTGCCGCTCGGATTCACGCCGCGCGTCGTGCTCGCGCTGGTGGCGGGTGCGCTGTGGGGAATTCTCTTCGGCGCGCCATGGATCAAGAGGCTCTGGCGCGAGGCCTCGCTTCCGGGCCGCTTCTACGTGCTCTGGATCGCGGGCACCTGGATCATCGCCCTCTTCATTCGACTACCGGGGCCGAACAGCGCGGACAAGTTCGGATTCCTTACCTATCTTCCGCTCGGCATCCTCGCCGCTTGGTGGACGGCGGAGCATTGGCGCGGCCTGCGCGGCGCGTTGCTGCTGCTCTTGGTGCTCGGCCCCGCGAACCTCATCGGCTATGCCGGATACTTCGGCGATCGGGATCCACGCACCATCGACCCCCTGCGAGATGAAGCGTACGACTGGCTGCGTCGTGAAACGCCGAGCGACGCGATCGTGGTCGAGCAGACGGAGAGGCTCGAGCTCGCGGTGCTCCTGCCGCGGAGGATCTACTTCGGCCGCGAGATCTACGGAGGACAGTTCGGCTATCCGGTGGACGAGATGGCGGAGCGCCTCGCCACCGTCACCCACCTCTTCGATCCGACGAAGGGGCTCGACCTCGAGCGCACCCACAGGACGTTCGCACGGCTCGGACATCCGACCTTCGTGTTCCTCCGCCTCGCGGAGGCGGGAGATCGAGAAGCGGCCCGCCGCTTGGCCGAACGCCCCGATCTCTTCCTGCCCCGTTGGTCCAACTCGAGCTTCGAGGTCTTCGAGAGTCGCTAACGGAAGTGACTGCCCCGCAGTGGTTTGGGTCACCGGCCCCGACGCTGTAAACGATTCTTTCCGCTCATTCCTAAAGTTCACGCTCCCACGCCCGACAACGAAGGCGAGGCCATCGGACTCTCATCCGATCGGCTGAAGCCACAGGGTATGGAAACCCGGTTGCCCATTGAGGCAGCCATAACATGGAGGGTGAACTCCACATGGCAGGCAGCGATCTCTCAAGAATTCGTTCGAACATCCAGGGCCTCAACATTCTGTCGACGCTCCGGGACGTGAATCAGCAAGTGGCCACGCACCAGCTTCGGCTCGGCACGGGCAAGCGGATCAACTCCGCGGGCGACGATCCGGCCGGACTTTCGATCTCGAACAAGCTCGACGCGCGGAATCGGATTCTGCAGGCGGTCTTCGACAACATCGGCCAGGCGAAGAACATGCTGGCGGTCGGCGAAGGTGGTCTGCTCTCGATCAACGACATCCTCGTCGGCATGGGCGAGAAGGTCGTGACCGCGGCGAACGATTCGCTCGGCACCGATGAGCGCCAGGCCATCAGCCAAGAGCTGGTGCAGATGGTCCAGGAAATCGGCGACATCGCGACCCAGACCAACTTCAACGGCGTGTCGATGCTCAATTCGAACGGCTCGCTGAAGTTTCAGACGGCGGAAGGCGACCAGACCGAGTACACGCTCTCGAGCTTCACTCCGACCGCGCTCTCGATGACGAACCTGGGCGCGCTCGATTCGAACTCCGTCATCGACTCGACGAACTATCAGAACTACCTCGACGAGATCAACGCGGCGATCAAGTCCGTGAACGGCGGCTTGACCACCGTCGGCTCGTTGATGAACCGCCTCACGCTCAAGGAAAACAACATCTCCATCGCGCAGACCAACACCGAAGCGGCCTTCAGCCGGATTCGGAACGCGGACATGGCGAAGGAGCAGCTCGAGCTGACCAAGTCGCAGATCCTGCAGCAGACGTCGACCGCGATGTTGGCACAGGCGAACACGAACGGTCAGAGCATCCTGACCCTCTTCCGTTAGGAGTAGAGCGTCGGCCGCGGAAGGGAAGGGTTGGGGTTCGTGGGCCGAGCTTCCGCCGACCTTGGTCGGCACTCTTAGCTAGGAAAGGGAAGGGTCATTGATGCACTCGAACGATCCGCATCGGATCTACCGTCAGCAGCAGGTCTCGGGTTTGGGGACCGGACCGCTCCTCCTGCTTGCCATGGATACGGCGGTTCGCGCCTGTCGACAGAAGCGGCGCGGGCTCCTGACCCGTGTGATCGGTGAGCTGGTGGCGGGATTGGATCTGTCGTGCGGAGAGATCGCGGGCAATCTCCTGACCCTCTATGAGTATCTGCTGCGCCTCGTCCGGGAAGGTCGCCTGGACGAGGCGCAAGCGATACTCGAAGACCTGCGCGACACCTGGGCTCGCGCGATCGCGCAACAAGCAGCGACGAGCACTCCGAGCAATGAGTCGGAGAGCTTCATTCAGATCGAAGGCTAGGCGCGAGCGCAGAGCGTTACGTTCGCCGGAGGGACCCATGGCAGGCGTGGCCAGCACCGCGAGCAGCACCATCGTAGCTCTGGCGCAGAACATGATGCAGGCGGAGCTCAAACCGCTCCAAAGCATGCAGACCCAGAAGTCCGCGCTCGAAACGAAGTCCAAGACCTATCGCGATCTCGGGACCAAGCTCTCCGATCTGCGTCGGGTCGCGCTTTCCTTCACCTCCAACGCGAGCACCAATCCGCTTCGGACCGTCAAGGTCATCGGATCGGACGATGCCACGGTCGGGGTGACGGTCGGCGTCGGCGCGACGCCGGGCGCGCACAGCATCCGAGTCGATCAGGTGGCGTCGCGTCATTCGGTCGCCTCGAACGAGCTGAGCGACGACGAAACCACGTTGTCGGACCGCGGGCTTCTCTCCTTGGGCGAGCTCCGCTTCAGCCTGACGGTGAATGGTGAGGCGACGGAGGTGACGGTCTCGGTCTCCGAGGGACAGACCAATCGGGACGTGCTTCGAGACATCGCGCAAGCGGTGATCGATCTCGACCCTTCGGTCAGCGCCTCGGTCGTCCAGACCTCGCCCGGCAAGAGCCGACTTCTATTTCAGGCCGCGGATTCGGGGCTCGACGCGCGCCTGACCGCGATCGCCGACACCAGCGGAACGATCATGCACGAGCTCGGGCTCGCCGGGAGCGAGGTGGGAGATCAGCCGATTCCCGCCACGGTGCAGAGCGCTTCCGACGCCATCGTTCAGCTCGATGGTCTGACCGTTCGCTCCGCTTCGAACGAGCTCGTCGGTGTGGTGCCTGGGGTGACCTTGACCCTGCACGCTCCTTCGACCGAAAGCCGCTCGTTCCGCGTCGATCGAGACATCTCGACCATCGTCCAGAACGTGAAGGACTTCATCACGAAGTTCAACAGCACGCTGAGCTCGGTGCGGGACCTGACCAAGCCGAGCGACTCGACCGGCGCCAATCGAGGGGCTCTGACCGGCGAGGTCGCGATCCAACGCTTGAGGGCCGATCTTCGTCGCGCGGTGACCGCTCCGGTCACCGGGACGCAAGACCCGAACCTCGACACGTTGGCGCGCATCGGCATCGTGGCCGACCGCGAAGGTCAGCTCAGCGTCTCGGACCAGAGCGCGCTCGAGAAGGCGCTGGCCGACAACCCCGAGGCGGTGGAGTCGTTGATGGGGGGCACCGACGGCGTGGCCCAACGGCTCGCGACGCTCCTCGATCGTTACAGCAAGACCGGTGGGGTGATCACGACGCAGCAGACCTCGATCACGACGCGCCTCACCGCGATCGGCACTCGGATCCGGAAGGAGAACGAATCGCTGGCGAAGCGGCAGAGCGACTTGGTCGATCGGCTTTCGCAGATCCAATCGGCGGTCGGTGCGCTGACGCAGCAGCAGTCGGCACTAGAAACGCTGTTCGCGGCGACCGACTCTCTCCTCGCGTGAGAAGTGGGCACCGCCCGCGCGGAGCCAAAGAGGTGACGGATGGACGCGATCCTTAGAATCTTGACCCCGACGGCCGCTACGGCGGCCCAGTCGGCGACGCCGATTCAACCCCGAACGGGGACGGTGAAGCAGGAGGCCTCACCGGCGGCGACAAAGCGGGATGTTCCAAACGAGGAGATTCTCGCCGCGGCCGAGCGCATCTCGGCGCGACTCGCGCAGTCGAAGACCAGCGTGACCTTCTCGGTCGACAAGGACCTCGGCCGCGTGGTGGTGAAGGTGATCAATCCGGAAACGCACGAGGTCGTCAGGCAGATTCCGCAGGAGGAATTTCTCGACCTCGCGCGCCAGATGGACTCCTTGGCTCCGGAAGCCGGCATCCTCACCGATAGTCAGGCGTGAGGTCGGCAAAAAACTCTTACGCAAGAAATGACCGGACCATGCCGAAGGAATCGTTGAAGGGAGACGCAGCCATGGGGATGAGCCCGGAGGAGGCGTTGGCCCAAGCGGAGCACTGGATGGACGAGGGCCGCCTGGACGAGGCGGTGGCGTTGCTCGAGGAGTGGGCGCGGCGCCTTGACCATCCGGAACGGGAACCGTACTTTGACGTCGCGCCCGATGCGGCGCGCGTCCACGGGCTCCTCCGCACGATCGAGGCCCTCTCCGCCAGGCTCGAAGTCGATCGCCTGGCCACGATGGCCGAGCTCGAAGCGGTCCGCGCGCAAGCGCGATTCGAACGGTCCGGTGAAGCCGAGATCATGCCCTGGGTTTTCGATCGGGCGTGAGTCTTCGGTCCCGAGCCCGCAGGAAGGAGGGCGGAGATGTCGGTGCCTTTGGTTGGTGGCGGAAAGATCGTCTCGATCGAGACCCTTCGGCAGAAGGCCCTGAAGCGGGGTCAAGGGGCGTCGGACGCCGCGAAGCCGACAGACCGGGAGCCTGAAGCTCCTCCCGCAACCCTAGAACTCTCCCCCCTCGCGCAAGCGGAGCTGGAACGCGATCAATCGATCGCGCGCGTTCGCTCCGACCTGGCCGAGCTTCCCGACGTTCGCTCGGAGAAGGTCATCGAAGCGCGCCTTCGCCTCTCCACCGGCTACTACGACAAGCCGGAGATCCGCGCACGGATCGCCCTCTCCTTCCTCCGTGAAAGCGGGGGAGAGTCGACGCCCTCGGAAGGTCTGACCGACTGATCCCCGTGCGGCCGCCGCCGCCACGCTCATCATCAGACGCGAGGACAGAGATGGTCTCCACGCACTCGTCGACCGACGCTTCCAAGGCGCTCGCGAACCTTCCACAGGTGGGCGAGCTGGTTCGCTTGGAATGGGGCGACGTCGGCATCAACGCTCGAGCGATGACACGAGAGACGGCGACCGTGACCCTCGGCCTGCTGCCGGGGGAGGACGACCTGCCGGCGCCACCGCCCGAGCGGCTGCGCATCATCGTGGAGCGTGCCGACGCCATCTATCGATTCGAAGCAAACCTCCGCACCGTGAACGCCGAGGATCTCTGGACGGTCACGCTTCGGCCCGAGAGTCAGGAACGGGTGCAGCGTCGCGAGTTCTTTCGGATGCGCATCGGGCTTCCGCTCCTGGTGGCGTCGCGTCCGAGCGAGGCTTCACGAAGCGTGCGGCTCGGCGCGAGCTATCTCCCTCCCGCCGCGAGCGGCGCCGACTACCGCATGTTTCGTTCGCTCGATCTATCGGGCGGCGGATGCCTGGTCGACGGTGGTGAAGAGTGGCTCGAGCCGGGGAGCGTGCACCCGGGCTTCCTCTACCTTGACGACGGGGGAGGCCCTCTCACTCTGAGCCTGCTTGTCATTCGCTCCGACGGCGATGAAGACGACGGAATGGCGGAGACCGCCTTTCGCTTCGTCGAGCTGAAGGAACGAAGACGCGAGCGCATCCTCCGCGCGCTCTACCGCGAGTATCGGCGACTGCGCGCCTCGCGGCCCGAAACCGCTTGAGACAAAATCGACCACTGGGATACGATGCGCGGCGCCCAAGGATGGGGCCAACCGGCAAGGGGATTCTGCATGTCCAGCGGGTCCGCCCGGACCTTCGGATCTTCTCCGCCGTCCATCGAGGTAGGTGCGGAGTCAAAGCGTCGCCGCGGCGAGGCCACGGATAATTCCGCGCGCCCTTCGCGTCGACGCACTGCCGCTCGCGCCGCTTCGTCGAGCGACGAGATCGACTCCGGCGCGATCGACGCGCTACGCGGGGTTCCGCATCGTCTCTATCGACTCGAGCCTCAGGGCGGGAGAGTCGAAGGCGCGACC
>CAZZAH010000152.1:0-3567 GCA_964652115.1 uncultured bacterium
AGGTCATAGCGATGGCCGGCAACGAAGGGGAGGTCGACCGACCACGTCGTCGGCGGCTGAGCGATCCACTTGTCGATGACGAGCTGATTGTCTATCCAAAGGCGCACGCCATCGTCGGTCGTGGTGAAGAGAGTATAGGTCTCCGTGTGGTCGGCGAGGAGCTGGCCGGTCCAGCGAACGGAGAAGAGATCGACCGGCAGCGTCGGATCCGGTGAGCCGACGCCCCATCCGAAGTCGAGGGTCGAGTCGAAGCGCTCGAGTCGAAGATCCGAGAGCGCGGCGCCGTTGTGGTACTCGCCGCGGAGCCCGTGCGACAGGTCGGGTTGCGGCAAGAGATGATCGGTCGGGATCACCACCTTCTGCGTGCTCGCACTCGACCAACGCAGCTGCGCGACCGCTCCTCCGCCATTCTCGTAGAAGTCCATGCGAAGGTCGTAGCTCTTTCCGGCCTCGAGCGTGAGTGACGCCGAGTGCTCGGTCGGCCCTTGGTCGACCCATTGATCGATGATGAGCTGATGGTCGATCCAGAGCCGCACGCCATCGTCGCTCAAGGTATAGAACGTATAGGTCTCGTTGAAGTCGGCGCGCACCTGTCCGGTCCAGCGAACCGAGAAGAGGTCCGGTCCCATCGACGGATCGGGTGCGCCGACCCCCCAGTCGAAGTCGAGCGTCGAGTCGAGGCGCGTGATCTTGGCGCCGGAATAGTCGACGTTGTCGAAGTAGCGCGCGGTCAGGCCGTTCGATCCCACCACGACGCAACCATTCTTCTGCGCCACGGCGACGCCATTCGCTCCAGTCACCTCGAGGCGCACGTTGAATGCGCCCTCGGTGGTGAAGAGATGGCTCGGGTTCTCCTCGGTGCTCGTGGTGCCGTCACCGAAGTCCCAGCGGTAGCCGGTGACCCCGGGTACGTTGGACAGATCGGTGAAGGTCACAAAGAGCGGCGCCGCACCGAAGGTCGGATTGAGCGAGAAGTCCGCCGTCCCGACGTAAGAGATCCGCAGGATGTTCGCGCCGCGATCGATCGGTGATTGAAAGTCGACGTCCTTGTACAGGTCGGAGAAGTAGAGACCGTCCGGTCCGGCGGCGATGCCGACCGCGGTTGCCTTGCCGGTGCCTTCATACTCGACCAGGGTGGACGGCCCACTGACCAACGCGCCGGAGGCATCGACCACGAACTCGACCACGCGCTTCCCTTGGGGCTGGGGCCCGGTGCCCCACGTCGGTCCGGACTCGGTGACGAACGCATGGTCAAGCTTGTCGGCCGGGAAGCCGCTCCCCGCGAACACCCCCGACTGCACGATCGCGATGTTGACCGGCGCGTGGGGCTGCGCCCAGTTGTAGATCGCGCGCGTGGTCATGCTCTGATCGGTGCCGTCCCAGCCATAGCTCATGCCGCGATCGACACGCGCGAAGCGATCGTTGGAGTTCGGGCCGTTCTCGACCTCGTAGTGGGCGCCGTCGCTCAATCGCCACGCGCCTCCGAAGGGATTGCGGAAACCGTAGGCATAGACGTAGTCGCGCGCGTGGATGCCGTCGCCCGCGTTGTAGAAGGGATTGTCGGTCGGCGCGGTGCCGTCCAGATTGAGTCGAAGCACCTTCCCGCGGAACGAGTCGAGGTTGAGCGCGGTCGAGGCATCGAAGCCGTCGCCCATGTGGACGTAGAGCTTTCCGTCGGGGCCGATCGAGAGGTTGGAGATCTGGTGGGACTGGCCCTGCGGTTCGCCGACCATGTCGAGCACGGGCGTGACGCTCGCGGCGGTGTGTCCTCCGTCGACGCTGTGCAAACGAATCACCTTGGGATAGTGCGGTCCGTTCGGGGGCGCCGCGTCGTAGAGCGTGGACGCGAAGAGATCGCCTGAAATCGGGTCGACCACGAGGCCGGTCAGGCCCTGCTCGCCCGAGCCGGGAAAGTTGCCGCTCGGATCAAAGTTCAGGAGTCCGGTGACGTAGTCGGAGATCGTGCCGTCGCGCGTGACGAGCTTGATCTGGCCGTAGAGCTCGCTCACGTAGTAACGCGGGCTCGAGGGATCGTTGCCCGGGTTGGGCACGAAGGCGATGTTGACCGGAAGCTGAAAGCCGGTCGCCACGACCTCGACCTTGTAGCCGGCTTGAGAGACACGCCAGGGCACCGGCGCCCCCTGCGCGAGAAGCGAGAAGTCGGGCTCGGTCTGTGATGGAGTGCCGAAGTAGCTCGCGCCGCTCGCCGCGATCCAGAAGGTGCCGGATTCATCGGCGCCGAGGAGCATCTGCGGAAGATACACGGTGCCGTCCTGCCCATTCCCGCCGGTATAGCTGAGCCGCGATTGCGGAAGGGCCAAGTTGGAGCTTCCGCCGCTGATCACCACGCGCACCGCGCCGTGATAGCCGATCGCCGGCGGATTGTTCACGCTGTTCCCGGAGCTCTCCTGTCCTTCGAGCGAGAGGAGCAGGTTGCCGTTGGCCTGCTGGACCAAGAAGGTCCCGGGCGTGTCGCTCGACGGGAGCTCGATCGGGGCGCCGCTTTCATCTCGCCACTCAGGGACGGGGGTGCTCGCGATGTCGTCGAGGAGGAGCGGGAAGACCTGCGAGGGAGGGCCGGTCACGAATCCTCGCGTCGAGAACGCGCTGAAGCTCCCGGTCTGGTCGCTGTGACGCACGCGCAGCTCGTACATCGTGTCGGTCAGCAAGCTCAAACGCCCGGCGTGCGATCCGATGAACGCGCCGTCGCCCAGGTGAATGTGCACGCGCTCGACGCCGGTGACGCAGAGCGCGGTCCAGACGCGCTCGCTCGGGCTAAGGGTCCAGACTTCCCAGTCGGTGCAGAAGTGCGTGTCCCCCGGATCGGGATCGCTGAACGGACCGGTTTCCATGTGAAGGTCTTCGGCGTTGACCACGGTGCCGTCGTGCGGCGGCTCGGTGATGACCGGAGGGTTGGGCGGCGTCGCTGCCGCGAGCGAAGAACAGAGCGCGAGGAAAGCGACGCAAAGCACGAACGCGCGAGTCATGGCGGGTGCCCCTCCTGCCGTAGTCGGGTACCGATGCGGAACCGTTGCCGTTCCGCTGTCGATGATCAATCGGTGCCTGACAAGTATAGCAGGGGGGCCGGCCCGCTCCGAGCGCGGGCCCGCGGCGGGCCGGATCAGTCCTTCGGCACCATGTCCCGCTTGCTCAAACCGGCGGGGAGCTCGAACACCTTGGAGTCGATCGCGCGGCGCTCGACCGATTCGACCAGCGTTTCGCCCACGACCTTGCCCTCGTTCATCTCCTGCGAGAGAAGAGGGAAGCCGTCGATGAGGGAGAGCCCGAGCTTCGCTGCTGGCGCCGCCCACCTTGGCGGCGATCTCGTCCATCTGCGCCTTGTCGAGCTCGGTGTACTCCTTGTCCGCCGCGTTGATGATCCAGAGCACCTGCTTGTCGGCGCCGAAGATCATGCCGGTCATGCCCGAGGGATCGCCCGAGTCGAACTCGTAGGCGAGATTCCTCGCGCCGAGATAGAAGGTGCCGGTCCGCTCCTCCTTCTCCGGAAGCTGCGAGGTCATCTTCATCTTGAAGACCACGTCGGCGTCGGCGGTCGAGGCGAGGAGC
>CAZZAH010000152.1:3667-8970 GCA_964652115.1 uncultured bacterium
CGCGGCCGGATCGGTGACCGTCTCCTGCTCGACGTAAAAGCCGCCCTGCGCGATCAAGCGACGGACCTCGCCCTTGCTGGCGGCGAGCTTGAGCGCAACCAAGAGATCGGCCCAAGCGACGGGCGCCGCGCGAAGCTCCGCCGGCACCGCGACCTCTTCGATCTCCTCGGGCAGCGCCTTGTCCTGCACGACACGCTGGAAGTTCGCGGCCGCGGCCCCTGCCGCCTCGGCGCCGTGGTACTGCGTGACCAGGTTCGACGCCACCGCCTTCTTGATCTCCATCGGGTTCACGCCCTTCTCGCGAAGGCGCGCCTTCATTGCATCCGACTCGGTCGGGCTGAAGTTCGTGGTCAGGTCGATGTAGCTGGCGAGGAGATCGTCCGAGATGCGCATGCACTTGCCGTACATGTCCTCGGGGGTGTCGAGGATGTCGATCGAGTTGCCGTAGGACTTCGACATCTTCCTGCCGTCGGTGCCCATGAGGAGCGGATAGGTCCAGCAGATGTGCGGCTTCTGGCCGCGCTGCTCCTGAATCCAGCGGCCCGCGAGGAGATTGAAGTGCTGGTCGTAGCCGCCGACCTGGACATCGCACTCGAGCGCGAAGGCGTCGTAGCCCTGCATCAAGGCGTAGAGGGTCTCGTGCAGACGCAGCGACTCGCCGCGTGAGAGGCGCTCGGCGAAGTCGCGCCGGCTCACGATCCACTTGAGCGGGAAGATGGCCGCGAGCTCGATGATCTGCGCGAAGGAGAGCTTGGAAAGCCACTCGCCGTTGAAACGGATCTCGGTCTTCGCCGGATCGAGCAGGCGAAAGACCTGGGCGGTGTAGTCGCGCGACATCTCCATCAGCTGCTCGTGGGTGAAGCGCTTCCGCTCGCTCGACTGGCCGGTCGGATCGCCGATCAGGCCGGTGTAGTCGCCGATCAGGAAGATTACCTGGTGCCCCAGCTCCTGCCAGATGCGGAGCTTCTGCACCGGGACGAAGTGCCCGATGTGGAGGCTCGGGCGCGTCGGGTCGGCGCCGAGGTAGACGCGAAGAGGGCGGCCCTCCTTCAAACGCTCGCGAAGCTCGGCTGTCATCTGCGCGCGAAGGCCGCGCGGCCCGGTCGCCTCGCCGCTCGCGGCGTTCACGGTGGAGAAGCTGTCGTCGCCCTCGGCGCCTTCGGCCTCATCGGCGAAGAAGGTGCCGCGGAGCAGGATCTCGATCTGTTGGTCGACGGTCACGCTGTCCTCTTACGTTCGGTGCTTCAGTGCCGCCCGGAATGCACGGCCGCATTCGGGAGAAGTTCGGAGGATATCGGCTTCTTCGCTCGCGCGGCAGCTGCTTTTCCGCGGCATTCGGGCTGGCTCACCATCGCGCGCATTCGTATTCTCTGCCCGGCCGCGACTCGACTTTCGAACACATGGGGGAGATAGCCACGATGTTGCAGCGCGCTTCAAAGGCATGGAAGAGGGCGGCGGTTCTCGCCTCGGCATTGGTCGCCGGGAGCTTGGTCGATTGCGTACCCGCGTGGTCCGCGTCACGCTTCGAGGGATCGCTCGGGCTCCTCCTCGGCTTTCCGAGCGGAGACTACGGTGACCAGATCGAGGGCCCGGGCTTCGGCATCGATCTCGACGGCGGCTGGCGTCCGGCCGATAGCCCGGCCGTGATCGGCGCGCGCTTCGGATTCCTCGTGCTCGGAACGGAGACGCGGCGCGAGCCGTTGAGCGAAACGCTGCCGATTCCGATCGAGGTCAAGACCACGAACAATCAGCTCTTCGGGCACCTCATGCTACGGTTGGAGCCGCCGCGCGGAGCGGTGCGGCCGTTCGTCGAAGGGGTCTTCGGCTTCAGCTACCTCTACACGGAAACGAGCGTGAACGACGTGCGCGACGGCAGCGACTTCGCAGGCGTGAAGCAGCTCGACGACACCGTGCTGAGCTACGGCGGCGGCGGCGGGCTCAAGGTCAAGGTGTGGGGCTCGCCCAATCGCGAGAAGGGGAAGGTCCAGCGCGTCTTCGTCACCACGCGCGTCGACTACCTCGTGGGTGGCGAAGGCGAGTACCTGAAGAAGGGCACGCTCCAGATTCAGGACGGCCGCTTCGTCGCGCGACGGACCAATTCCAAGACCGACATCGTGACCCTCTCGATCGGCGCGTCGATCGACCTCTAGATCGTTAGCCGGCCGGAAGAGTGGTACCCTCGTTCGCGAGCAAGCGAACGAGGAGGTCCAACCCGGCGATGGACGAATCTCTCGAGCTGGTGCGGCGCATCCAGCAGGGCGACAGCGGAGCATGGGACGCGCTCTATCTCCGCTATCGCGATCAGCTCATCCTCTCGATTCGTTGTCGTCTCGGGCCCGCCTTGCGCGCGCGCCTGCAGTCGGAAGACATCCTCCACAGCGTCTTCAAGGACGCGCTGCAAGACCTCGAGTCGTTCGTCCCGGAGCACGCGCGCTCGCTCAACCACTATCTCCATACCTGCGTCCTGAACAAGATCCGGAACAAGGCCGACTACTTCGGAGCGCAGAAGCGGCGCGGCGAGGTTGCGCTCTCGAGCTCGCTCGTCGAGCGGCTCCCGAATCCAATCGATCAAGCGCCGGAGTATCACGACTCGCCTCGCTATGCCGCGCTCGAGGTCGCGCTGGCGCGCTTGCCGGAAGAGATGCGGGAGCTCGTGCTGCTTCGTCGCGTAGAGGAGCTCAGCAATCTCGAGGTGGCGGAGCTGGTGGGGAAGTCGCCGGAAGCGACCTCGAAGGCATACAACCGGGCGATGGCCCGCCTCGCGACCTTGATGGGGAACAGCGCGTGACGAGGCGGGCTGGATGAGCCGAGAGCGGATCGAAGCGATGGTCGCCGCCTTTCTCGACGCGCGCGACGCCGAGCCCTCGCTCACGCCGGACGCGTTCGTGACGCGGCTCGATTCGGAGCACTCGTTGCCGGCCGAGCTAAGCTCGCCGAACCTGCGCGCTGAGCTGCTCGCGTCGCTCCAATCGGTGCTCGAGATCGACCGTCTGCTCCCCGGCATGACCGCGCCGCCGCTCGAGATCGGGCCCTACCACGTCGTGCGCGAGCTTGGCCGCGGTGGGATGGGCATCGTCTATGAGGTCGAGCGAGGCGGCGAGCGTGCGGCGCTCAAGCTTCATCCCTTGTCGCCGCTCCTCGCGACGCAATCGTCGGCGCGGCTCAGGCGCGAGATCGAGGCGCTGGCCTCGATCTCTCATCCCAACATCGTGCGAATCGTCGATTCCGGCGAGGAGGGCGGGTCGCCCTACATCGTGATGGAGCTGGTCGATGGCGTTCGGCTGGACGAGGCGGGGCTCTCGCGTGATCGTGCGGTCGAGGTGACGCGAGCTCTGGCCGAAGCGGTATCGGCGGCGCATGCGCGGGGTGTGATCCACCGCGACCTCAAGCCACAGAACGTCATCCTCAGACGGAGCGGGGAACCGGTCCTGGTCGACTTCGGCCTCAGCCTGTCGGAGGAGCTGCCGTCGCTCACGGTCACGGGGGAGCTTTTGGGCACACCTCGTTACATGGCGCCGGAGCAAGTGGCCGACGGCGCGGCCGACGCGCGCACCGACGTCTATGCTCTCGGGCTGATTCTCTACGAGCTGATCGTCGGCCGGCCCGCGCGCGGGTCGAGCTCGAGGCAAGGGCTACTGCGCGAGGTGTCCGAGGGAAGCCTCCTTCGCCCGCGTCACGTCGATTCGACCATCGCGAAGCCTCTCGAGCGGATCCTGCTTCAAGCTCTCGCCTTCTCGCCCGAGGATCGATACCAGACGGCCGCGGAGCTGGGAGATGATTTGGCGCGCTTCGAGCGGGGCGAGCCGGTGCATGCTCGGCCACCCCGCGCGGTGACTTCCCAAGGCGAGCGCAACCGTCGCGTGCAGCTCCTCGCGGCCCTCGCGGTCGTCGTGGCGCTCACCACGCTGTTCGCCGTATCGCGAAAGCAGGATGCGGCGAGCACGGAACGAAGGGCGCAATCGACCACGCATCTGCACCGCGCACTCGAGGCCTACTTCGACGGCGACACGCTCGCGGCGCGGACGGAGGTTCGCCTCGCGAGCGCTTCCGATCGCGCGAACGTCACAGCGGCGAGCCTGGCGGCGCACCTTCGACTGGGCGGATCGCGCGTGCCGCGAGGTCCGGTTGGAGATCTCTTCCGCGCGTACCAGAGGTCCGACACCGGCGCGGTTCGCGGCGGCCTGAGCGGCGCGCGTGACCTCGACCCGGGGCTCCACGCGGCGCTCAAGGGATGGATCGCCGCGCGTGGAGGGAAGCTCGAGGTCGCCGAGAAGGAGCTTGGGCAAGCAAGCGAGCTGCTGCCGGGAAGCAGCCAGCTGGTCGAGCGGCTCGCGCAGGTGTACCGCCGGCAGGGCTTCCTGCCGCGCGCGCACGAGCTACTCACGCGTGCGACCACGATCGACTCAACCGACGCGCGACTCTGGCTCGCGCGCGCCACGCTCGAGTTCCAACGCCGCGACATGGAGGGCGGTCTTCGCTCGATCGAACGGGCGAAGCGTTTCGGCGACTCGACCGCGACCGAGGTGCGGCTGCTCGAGGCCTCGATCTGCGCCAACTTCGATCGAACCGCGCGTGCGCGTGAGCTGCTTCAGCATGTGCTGGCGGAGGAGCCTGATCGTCCCGAAGCCTGGTTCCAGCTGGGCTATTCCTACGACATGGACCACATGCTCGTCCCGGCGGTGGCCGCGTATGAGCGGACCTGCCTGCTCAAGCCGTCCGATCCCTTGCCGCGGTCGTGCCTCGCGAACCTCTTCTCCGGCGCGTCGCGGGGACATTGCCAGGGATGTGATTCCGCCTTCGCCGCTCACCCCGAGATGTACGACCTGACGAAGGCGGAGCGAAATCTCCTTCAGTGCCTGCGCCTCGATAACGGTCGTCAAGAGTGGGTCGCCAAGTCGATGCTCGATGTGGCGCTTCGCCTGGAGCGCCGAGAGCGGGTCATCGCGCTCATCGACTCGCTCACGACGACCGATCGAACGAGCGCGAGCGCGCTTCGCTTGCTCGATCTCGGACGACGACTTCGCCTGACTTCCGGCCGAGGCTGAGTCCTCGCCGAGAAAATCCTCCCTTCGATCGATTCGTGTCCCGAACGGGCGTCCGATTCCCCTCTCTTCGAGTTCGACTCGAAGCTCGAACCCTTCAGAGCTTCACGCTCTCATGCGCTGGAACGCGGCACCCGCCGCGGGAGGTACGCGGATGCACCTGCCACGCGAAGCGAACCAACGCGCCCCGCGGCGCTCCTTGATCTGGACCTGCGTTACGCCGTGCTTAGCCGCCGCTCTGTATGCCGCGGCGCTCTTCGT
>CAZZAH010000153.1:0-1770 GCA_964652115.1 uncultured bacterium
CTCCGAGCAGGAAGTCGGTCTCGGTGCTTCCGACCGTGTCGGGGCCGGAGCTCCACGTCGTCCAGTCGAGCCGCCGGCCATCGGGACCTGCATCGACGAGGGTGAGCCGCGCGCGCATCCGCGTCGTCTCGTAGGGATGGTGGAGGTGCGCCTCCATCTCCCAGGTCCCTTCGTAGCTCACGACGAGAGCCGAAGAGCGAGAGCGCGTGATGAGGTCGGTCGCCGCGCCGCCGACCGTGCCCGACTTCGCGAGGTGCGCCGCCATCGCTCGATCGATGCGCGAAAGGGCGGTGAGCGTCGAGGTCCGTGCCGCGCCGAGCGGTTCATCCGGGGGAAGCGTGCCCGCGCCGCGGATCTCCACCGCCTTAGCAATCGGGGCCGAGGACAAGAGGAGAAGCGCGCAGACGGCGCTCCGGCTTCGCGAGAGGCCGAGGTGGTTCGTCATAGGACGCGCAGCCTAGCAGAAGTCCGCCGGCGACCGAGCCTGCTTACGCTATGCTCGCGCCGCCTCTTTCACACGAAGCTCCATGGGGAAGTCGATGCCGACCCAGCCTCGCTATCCGCTCGACGCGTACCTGATCCACATCTCGGCCGAGAGGGATCGCGTCTTCAAGGAGCTCGCGACCGCGCTCGAGAAGGTGCGCGAGGAAGAGGCGAAGCGCGACGCGATCCAGGCCAAGCTCGCGCAGCTCGAGGCGGACCACAAGCGTTGGATGGGCGACTACTGGCAAGGACTGCGCGAAGGCTCGCTCGGGCCGAACGACATCGAGAGCCGGCGCAATCACCTCGAAGGGCTCGCCTCCGACACGCGCGACCAGAAGCGAGAGCTCCTCGCCCAGGAACGCGCCGTCCTCCGCGCCGAGCAGGCGGCCGAGAAGGTGCGCGAGGAATTCGGGCGCATCTCGAACGAGGTCAAGGTCCACACGGAGAAGAAGGACGAGTGGCTGCGCGAGCTCGCGCGCGAGGCGACGCGGAAGGAGCAGCGCGGGATGGAGGACATCTCGACCGCTCGGCACGTCCGTCGGCAGGATCCGCGGAAGCCCTAGCCGTCACGATCGATCCACCGCGATGGTGAGTCCTGTCCTCAGTTGTTGACATGGCGCCCTGCGCTCCCCAACCTTGCATCCGGTTTCGATGGGTCCGAGCGAAAGGAGTACGCGTGATGAACCGAGTGTCCCCCCAGGTGCTTCGGCACCTGATCCCAGTCTTCTTCCTGTTTGTCGTCGCCGCGCTGCCTCTGTGGCTGAGCGCGTGCAAGGACGACGATGGAGGCCCGAAGCCTCCCGCCTCCGGGGCTTGCTGCGTGCTCAACGGGACCTGCAGCATCGCCACCGATGACGATTGCACCAACGCCGGCGGCGTCTATCAGGGCGACAACAGCGATTGCGATCCCAACCCGTGCACCGCGACGACCGGTGCCTGTTGTACCGCCGGCGCGTGTGCGGTTCGCTCCCAGGCCAGCTGCGTGGCTGATGGCGGCACGTACATGGGGAACGGCACCGACTGCGATCCGAATCCCTGCGCGCAACCGACCGGCGCCTGCTGCGCGAGCGATGGGACCTGCACCGTCGGCACCGAGGCCGAGTGCACCACCGCGAGCGGTGCCTACCAGGGCAACGGGACCGACTGCGATCCCAATCCCTGCACGCAGACCGGCGCCTGCTGCGCCAGCGACGGCACCTGCCAGGCGACGACCGAGGCCGCCTGCGGCAACGGTGGCGGCACCTACCAGGGCGACGCGAGCGACTGCGATCCGAATCCCTGCCCGCA
>CAZZAH010000153.1:1870-8962 GCA_964652115.1 uncultured bacterium
GGCGCCTGCTGCGCGGCCGATGGAAGCTGCGTGGTCCAGACCGAGGCGGAGTGCGGCACCGCCGGCGGCACCTATCAGGGCGACGCGACGGTCTGCACGCCGAACCCGTGCACGCAGCCGACGATCACCGGTGCGTGTTGCTTCGCGGACGGAAGCTGCGAGGTCCTCGGTAGTGACGCCTGCGTTGCCGGCTCGGGTACCTATCAGGGGAACGACACCGTCTGCTCGCCGAATCCCTGTCCGCAGCCTCCGGCGACCGGCGCGTGCTGCGCGACCGACGGCTCGTGCAGTGTGAGCACGAACGACGAGTGCACGACGGGTGGCGGGACGTACCAGGGCGACAACAGCGGCTGCACGCCGAATCTCTGCCCGCAGCCTGAGGTGAGCGGCGCCTGCTGCGCCGGCGACGGAACCTGCTCCGTCCAGACCGAGGCGGACTGCTCGGCCGCGAGCGGCACCTACCAGGGCGACAACTCCATCTGCACGCCGAATCCCTGCCCGCAGCCTCCGGCGACCGGCGCCTGCTGCGTCGTCACAACCTGCTCCGTGCAGACCGCCGAGGCCTGCGTCGCATCGGGGGGCACCTACCAGGGCAACAACACGACCTGCGATCCCGATCCGTGCGCCGCACCTCCGGCGACCGGCGCCTGCTGCGCGACCGATGGCTCCTGCAGCGTCGCGACCGCGGACTACTGCGGCGAGGGGAACGGCACCTACCAGGGCGATGACACCACCTGCGAGCCCAACCCCTGCGCGGCCCCGGCGACCGGCGCCTGCTGCGTCGGAGCCGCTTGCAGCGTCGTGACCGAAGCCGACTGCTTGGCCGCCAGTGGGACCTACCAGGGTGACGCTTCGGCCTGCACACCCGATCCGTGCACCGGGTCGGCCCCAGGTGCGTGCTGCGTGGGTGCGACCTGCACTTCGGTGACCTTCTCCGAGTGCGAGTCGCTCGGCGGCGTGTTCGAGGGGGACGGCTCCCTCTGCGAGCCGAATCCTTGCCCGCAGGTCGCAACCGGCGCGTGCTGCTTTGGCGTCGAGTGCTCGGTCATGACCGAGGCCAACTGCGTCGCGGCCACCGGCACCTACCAGGGCGACGACGCGGCCTGCGCGCCGAACCCCTGCACGGACAACACGAGCGGCGCCTGCTGCTACTTCGGCAGCTGCTTCCCGCTGACCCAGATCGCCTGCGAAGGCATCGGCGGCGAGTACAAGGGCAACGGCACCGACTGTGATCCGGATCCCTGCGTGACCGGACCGGTGGGCGCCTGCTGCTCCGCCGGGTTCTGCACCCAGCGCGACGCGACCACCTGCGCGCAGTTGACCGGTACCTACCTCGGCGACGGCATCGACTGCGAGCCGAACCCCTGCCCCGCGGTCGGCAGCTGCTGCTTCCCGAGCGGCCACTGCGTCTACACGACGGAGGGGTCCTGCACCCACAACAACGGCGTCTTCCACGGCGACACCGAATTCTGCTCGCCGAACCCCTGCCCCCCCGCGACGACGGGCGCGTGCTGCTTCACCTCGGGCTCGTGCTATCCGATGCTCCAGGCGGACTGCGCCAACGCGCTTGGCTCGTTCAAGGGGAACGGCACCGACTGCGATCCGAACCCCTGCGATCAGCCCGGAACGAGCGGCGCCTGCTGCAACGACTCGGGATCGTGTCGCATGGCGACGCGCGCGGAGTGCGTCGGAGCCGGCGACTTCTTCCTCGGGAACGGCAGCGATTGCAGCCCGAATCCTTGTCAGGAGCCGACCGACGTTCTCGGGATCTGGAACGTCAGCTTCGACGCGACGATCTGCGACACCGACAGCCTCGCCTTGGAATTCTCGCTGACCGATACGGTCTGCTCGGTCGAGGATCCTTACGGCGACGATCCGGGTGACGCCACCGAGTGCTCGTACGAGATCGACGGCAACACGCTGGTGGGCACCTGCTCGTTCACCTACAGCGCCGGCGACTGCACCTTCACGTCGGTGTCGACCTACCGGTTCACGTTCAGCAACGGCAGCTACGACGGCACCGGCATCAGCCGGACCTTCGTGGCCGGTCAGGATTGCTTCGGTGACACCTGCTACACCTACGCCATCCACGGCACGAGGATCGGGCCCGCGCCCGATCCATGCGTCAGCTCAGGTCTCGCCGATCAGATGGCGAGCGTGGCTCGAAGAGCGGCGGCCAGGATAGCGCGACGGTAAAGACCGCGCGCGACATGCGGCGGTGAAGCTCATGGCGCCCGTGTTCCCCTGGGGACGCGGGCGCCTTCTTTCAACCGGCGAATCGCCGCAACCCAAGCGACCGCGATCGGGATAAGCTTCCCGAGGACATTTTTCCCCGGAGGAGCGCATGTCGCGGATTGAAGGGCCCGGCGGAGGTCACAGACCGGAGCCGCCCAAGGGTCCGGCCAAGCCGAGCACCGGCCCGTCGTTCGACGAGGTGATGAAGAAGCAGGTCGCTCCGAAGCCGCTCGGAACGGGCTCGCCGCGTGACCATGTCTCCGCCTATCCTGTCGACTCGCCAGATCGAGAGGACAACCCGACCCCATCGCGTGCGCGTGGTCCCGCGGGTAGCGCGGCCGACGAGGACGCGAAGCTCGAGGAGAAGTCCGACAAGTCCGAGCGCGAGCCGGTCGATCGTCCCGCGCCTGAGAACGACGACGCCGGCGCGGAGAGTGATAGCGACTCGCGCCGCGACAGCGATCGCGGGCCGAAGGAGCGCGCACCGATCGAAGCGCCGCGCTTCCACGCACCGCAGGACGTCGCGAAGGCGAGTGGAGGGAGTCGGCTTTCGCCCGAGATCTACCATCGCGTGGTCGAGGCGGCGCGAATGGTGCGGACGCAGTCGGGAGGTCAGGAGCTGCAGCTCGCGCTTCGGGCGCCGGGCTATGAGGGGATGAACCTTCGTTTGAGCTCCAATCAGGGGAATGTGCGCGCGACCTTCGTGGTCGAGCGCGTCGCGCAGAAGGAGTCGCTCGAGGCGGAGCTTCCCGCGCTCAAGCAGAGGCTGCAGGCCGAGGGCATCACGGTGCAGGAGATCCAAGTCGAGCTTCGCCCATCGCACGACGCGACCGCGGGGGGCGATGCGCGCCAGGATCGCCCTCGCGATGGACAGACCAAGGACGATCGCGCTTCGGGTGCGGTGGGTGGAGCGGCCGCGCCGAAGTCGCCGCCGGGATCCAAGCCGAACGACGAGGATTCGACCGAGTACACGCTGTGAGGTGCGGAGCGTGACGGACCGCGGCACAACCGAGCACCTGGCGCGCGGCATCGCGCTGGTTGAGCTCGACGACCTCCCTCGGATCCCTCGCAATGAGGCCGTGCTCCGCACCGCGCTCGCGCGACATCGCGTTGACGCGATCACCGCTCGTGCCTGGATCGCGGATCTGCGCCGTGAGCTGGTGGCGCTTCAAGGCCCAGGGGCGGAGATCCCCGCGGATGAGCTTCTGCAAGTGCATCAGTTCGGCCCGGCGCTCGAGTGCGGGGATCCCTTCGGCGCGCGGCTTCGCGTGCGGGCGTTCCTTCGCCTGGCGCGAGGAGACGCGGCGCTCGAGCTCGATCTCGCGGCGGTTCGAGGCGCGCTCGCGGCCATGATCGGCGTCGAGGACGATGCCTTCGCGCGCTCGGATCTTCTGACGCAGCTCGAGGAGGGGGCGCTCGCCCACGCGATCGATCGCCTCGCGGTCCGCACCGAGATCGCGCGAGCGCGTGGTCCGGTCCAGCTTCGTGGGATCGGCACGGAGTCGGCCGACCTGCCGTGGCCTCCCGATGAAACGATCGCAATCGTGGGGGACGCCACGCTCGCCGGGCGACGACTCGTCTTTCGTCTGCTCGTTCCTCGCGCGACCCTCGCCACGCCGCCTTCAAGCGTCGTGCGCTCGTTCGATGCGCTCGGGTTGTCCGATCTCGCGCTGAGCTTCGCGGCGGAGGCGGGGCATGCGTCGCTCCGTCCGAGCGACATCGCGGGGCTCGAGGCGAACGACATCGTGTTGCTCGATGCCGCCGACATCGCGTTCGAGGACGGCGCGCTGATCGGCGAGCCGCTCTACCGCGCGGAAGGAGTTGGAGCCGGCCCCGGTTTTCGCGCGCGCCTTGGCGATGGCGGATCGCGCGTGGAGCTGACCGCGTTCGAAAGAGGAGCGGCCGAGGCCGCGGAGGAGGAATGCATGTCGAGTGCCGAGGTCGGGAGCGGGGAAGCTCTCTTGCCCGAGCTGCCCCTGCGATTGCGGGTCGAGATGGGACGTGTACAGCTCACCGTCGCGCAGCTTTCCTCGCTGAACGTCGGCGCGGTGATCGAGCTGCATCGTGATCCCAAGTCGCCCGTGTCGCTCTGGGTCGAAGATCGGCGCATCGGAGCGGGCGAGCTCGTTTCGGTCGACGGGCAGCTGGGCGTGCGGATCACGGAGCTCGGTTGAATCCCGCGACCGGAGGAGGCTACCTCGAGCTTCTCCTCCGCATGTTCTTCTACCTCGCGCTCGTCTGCGCCGTGCTCTGGTTCGGCGGACGATGGGTGCTGCCGCGCCTCTATCGACGGCGCTTCGGTCCCGACCGCGCGATGGGGATCATCGATCAGATCGTGATCGGTCCAGGCAAGTCGATCGCGGTGGTGAAGGTGCTCGAGCACTTCTATCTCGTCGGGATCTCGGACGGCGGCGTTCGCCTCATGACCGAGCTGCCACGGGCGGAGGTGGAATCGGCCTATCCACGCGCGGGCACGGCCACGACGCGCGGGGCCGATGCCGCCGCGCTCTCTCCGGAGTCGAAGCAAGAGTGGGGAAAGAAGGAATGAATCGACACGCGCTTCGCTGGATTCTGCCGTCTGCTCTGACGCTCGTCTCTTCCGCGCCCGCGTTGGCGCAGGTGAAGCCGGGGCAGTTCTCCTCGCCGGTGACCTTGATCTTCACGCTCGGCGCGCTCTCGCTCGCGCCCTTTCTCGTGATCATGCTGACCAGCTTCGTCAAGATCTCGGTCGTGCTCTCGATCCTTCGGAACGCGATCGGCACGCAGCAGATTCCGCCCAACCAGGTCGTGACCGGCTTCGCCTTCGTGCTCACGATCTTCATCATGATTCCGGTCGCGCAGCAGGTGTACCACGCGGCGAACCTGAACTACAGCGACGCGCCGATGATGTCCGAGCGCACGGTGCACGATCTCTTCGAGGGCGCGCGACGAGGCAAGGAGCCGGTGCGCGAGTTCCTCGATCGTCACATTCACAACGACGATCGCGTGCTCTTCACGCAGCTCGCGCAGCAGCTTCAGGGGAGTGCCTTCCCGCAGATCGATCCTCGCGGCTTTCAGGTGCTCATCCCGGGGTTCGTCACGAGCGAGCTCAAGGAAGCGTTCCTGGTCGGGTTCATTCTGTTCATTCCGTTCCTCGTGATCGACATGGTGGTGGCGAACATCCTGATGGCGCTCGGCATGATGATGCTGTCGCCCACGACGATTTCGCTGCCGTTCAAGCTGCTGCTGTTCGTGCTGATCGATGGGTGGACGCTGGTCATCAAAGGGCTCGTGATGGATTACATTCCGAAATGAGGCGCGGGGGGAGAGGTTCGGGTACGGCCAACACCCTTCCTGCGGGTCGCTCAGCGCACTCCTTGCGCCGCGAGCGGCGCAATCCATGCGCCTCGCTCCATTCCTCGTCCGGGTATTGGCCGTACCCGAACCTCGCCGACGCCGCCTCGAGCGGAATGCAGAGCAGGCACAGCCGTCGACGCACGCGAGCAGCATCGATCACGCGAACGTCGGCGAAGCGATGCAAGGGTAGCGATCGAACGACGCCGATGCCGAAGGGTCGTGGGGCGGCGTCCGATCGGGCGCGGACTCCGGGTTTATGCACGCGGGTTTTGGGCGCGTGCATGGCGGGGCGGGGGTTTTGAACGGGGGTGAGGTGTGTGGCGGGGAGGGTTCGGATGCGGGCCGGACCCGGACGAGGAATGGAGCGAAGTGCGCGGATTGCGCCGTCCCTCGGCGCAAGGAGTGCGCTGAGCGACCCGCAGGAAGGGTCCGGCCCGCATCCGAACCCAGCGGCGCCACAATCGAGGTATAGCGATGGAAAAAGACTTCGTCTTGCAGGTGTGTCGCCAGGCGCTGCTGCTCACGCTGGTGCTGTCGGGGCCGGCGTTGCTCGCGAGTTTGATTATTGGGTTGCTCGTCAGCGTGTTTCAGGCGACGACGCAGATCCAAGAGCAGACGCTGAGCTACGTGCCGAAGATTCTCGCGGTGTTCGCGGTGCTTGCGATACTCGGGAAGTGGTTCTTGTCCAACCTCGTGAAGTTCTCCGTGTCGCTGCTGGAGCAGATTCCGCGCGTGTTGGCGAACTTCCACTAGGCGCGGCGTGAGCGACGGCATGGACTGGCGATGGTGAGCGAGCGGCGATGAGCGCGGGGTGGGCGCAGAATCTCGGGCTTCCGATGGACCCGGACGAGCTGATCAAGCTCGTGGCGCTCACCATGGGGCGCAGCGTGCCGACGCTCTTCCTCAATCCCTTCCTCGGCGGGCAGTCGGTGCCTTCGACGGTGAAGATGGGCACGGCGGCGATCTTCGCGGTGCTTCTCATGCCGCAGCTACTGTCGGCGCCGAGCTACGCGCTCCACAGCGTCCCGTTCGGATGGTTGATGGCGAAGGAGCTCGCGATCGGGGTGACGCTCGGCTTCATCTCCTCGGTCGTCTTCTGGGGCTTCGCGACCGCGGGACGCCTGGTCGACACGCAGCGCGGCGCGAACATGGCCGAGACGATGGTCTTTCAGCTGCGCGAGCGGACCTCGTTCCTTGGGCAGCTCTACTTTCAGATCTCGATCGTGCTCTTTCTGCTGCTCAACGGTCATCACCTCTTCATCCGCGGCTATGTCCACAGCTTCGAGCTCCTGCCGGTCTGGAGCTTTCCCGCCTTCGCCGGCGGGCCGGAGCCGATTCTGAACGATCTGATCGGCGTGACCGGCAACCTCTTCGTGATCGGACTTCAGCTCGCCGCGCCTGGGGTGATCGCGCTCTTCCTGACCGACGTCGCGTTCGGAATCCTCAATCGAGCGGCGCCGCAGGTAAACGTGTTCAGCCTTTCACAGCCGGTCAAGATGGCGCTCGGCCTTCTCCTCACCG
>CAZZAH010000154.1:0-2324 GCA_964652115.1 uncultured bacterium
ACCGGCGACGGGAATCCGATCATTGACGCGGTCCCGACCTGGATCGCCCCTGCTTCGGGCCAAGCCTCGGTGTCATGCGATGTCTTTGGTCTCCAGCCGTGCGACTACGGCAACGGCGTCACCGTCACGCTCTATGCGGCGTCGACGCCATTGGGAAGCATCAGTATCGGACCGACGGACCACACCCACCACGCCATCATTGCCGATCTTGCGGTCACGACCGGGGAGCACCTCTACCTCAGGATCAACAACAACGCGGACAATCTCTGCGACTACACTGGATATTCGTTCAACGTCACGCTCACGACGGCCGACGTGCCCGAAGGCGCCTGCTGCGTCGCGCTTCCACGCCTCGGTTCGCTTTGCCTTCGCACGACCGAGGCGTTTTGCATGCGCTTTCCGACGGGTCATTACCTCGGCAACGGTGTCACCTGCCGCCCGAATCCGTGTAACCTGGCCGTGAAGGGTCAGGGCGCCGGCCCCGACGACGGGTCAACCGGGGCGTGTGTCCTTTCGACTGGAGAGTGCGTCGCTTTGGTGGCCGAGGATTGCTCGGTGGCCGCGGGTTGCTTCGGCGGTGTCGGCTCGCGCTGTGAGGCGGGTTGCGAACCGGTCGGGCCGGCCGAGCAGGTGAGCTGGGGCAAACTGAAGACGCGATACCGGCAATGAGCGGTCCGCGTCGCGGCACGCAGCGACTGGCGCGGGCATTGGGGTGAACTGGTTCCGTATCGAGCTTCGAGACGCCTCGCGCCCTTCCCCATGAATCCACCTTGCAGCCCCGCGATCGATAGTGGCACCTTTCACCTCTCGGCACATCAATCGCGGCGGGGCGCAGCGGACGCGGGGAGGTCGGATGAAGGGCATCATCCTGGCGGGGGGGAGCGGCACACGCCTCTTCCCCGCCACACAGGCGGTGAGCAAGCAGCTGGTGCCGGTCTACAACAAGCCGATGATCTACTACCCGCTGTCGGTGCTGATGCTGGCCGGGATCCGCGAGGTGTTGATCATCACGACGCCGGAAGACCAGAGCAACTTCATCCGCCTCTTCGGCGATGGCGCGTGGCTCGGGATGCGCATCGAGTACGCGGCGCAACCGAAGCCGGAGGGTCTCGCGCAGGCCTTCTTGATCGGCAAGCGCTTCATCGGACAGAGCAAGAAGACCGCGCTCGTCCTCGGCGACAACATCTTCTACGGGCATGGATTCTCGGAGCAGCTGCGGAAGGCGGCGCGGCAATCGCGCGGCGCCACCGTCTTCGGCTACCAGGTCAGCGACCCCGAACGTTACGGCGTGGTCGCCTTCGATTCCGCAGGCCAGGCGAGCTCGATCGAGGAGAAGCCCAAGGTCCCGAAGAGCGATTGGGCGGTGACCGGGCTCTACTTTTACGACCAGCAGGTGGTCGGCTTCGCGGAAAGCCTCAAGCCGTCGTCGCGCGGTGAGCTCGAGATCACCGACTTGAACCGCATGTATCTCAAACGTGATCTGCTTCACGTCGAACGGCTCGGCCGCGGCATCGCGTGGCTCGACACCGGCACCCACGAGTCGCTGCTTCAGGCGAGCGTCTTCATCCAGACGATCGAGGAGCGTCAAGGGCTCAAGGTCGCTTGCTTGGAGGAGATCGCGTTCGGGCAGGGATGGATCACGGCGGATCAGGTCGAGATCCTGGCGTCCCGCATGTCGAAGAACGAGTACGGCAGGTACCTGCTCAAGATTTCGAAGCTGGCGCCGGACACGAAGCGGCCCGCTCCGTCGCTCTCGAAGCGGGCCCGCTCTTCGCCGCGATAGGCTCGATGACTCCCACCGCGCGTTGGTACCGTTGTAAGACTTCCTAGAAGAAGGTCCAGCCGACTCCGACCTTCACGTCCGGCGAGTCGACGAGGCCAAGCTTCGTCTCGACGAAGAAGCGATCGCCGCCGGACAAGGACTTCTCGATGCCTCCGAGCGCGCTCACCCCGAGCGTTGTCTCCGAGTCGTTGTGTACCCCGCCGTCGTCTCCGACCACATTCAGGCCGAGGCCACCACCCAGGTAAGGGGACCACTGGCCCCAGTCGGAAGCAAATCTGTAGGCGACGTCACCGTTGATCGCGAGGTAGGTGATGTCGTCGCCGAGGCCCAACTCCACGTTCGGCTGAAAGCGGAGGTGACGGGCAAAGTATCCGAGGTCGAGATGGGCGCCGAAGTGAACCTGATCCGGCTCGAGGGTGATGCCCATGCGAGGTCCCCATCCACGGTAACCGACCTCGTCTTGTGCCATCGCCGGCAACGCGGCGATCGAAAGAGCGATGAGCGCGAGAGCAGTGTGTTTCATGATCAGCCTCCTGTTTCG
>CAZZAH010000154.1:2424-8932 GCA_964652115.1 uncultured bacterium
CCGCCGCCATCCGCGATGTAATTCTGACAAGGGGGTCTCCGCGAGGACGAGGCGGGAAGAACGACGCACGACTCCCCGAATCGCTTTCAGGTAACCGATCTGTCGTCGCGCCGCTGCGGGCTCGAGGCGTGTGGCACGCTTCCTGACCTTTCGTAGCGAGTCCCACTTCGGATAGGCGAGGCGTGGTGCTTCGCGAAGGAGGCAACAGATGCGTGAACACAAGAAGGCAATCCCTGCGGTGAATGCCACTGCAGCGTTGGCGATCGCGGCGATCATCCTGGGCGGCATCCCCGGCCGCGCCGCCGCGTCAGCCGGCAACTACGGCGCGCACGTGGCTTACGCCAAGAGCAAGGACGCGTCAGAGGGACACTATCTCGTCGGCGGTCACGTCGAATTGGCGCTCGCCCCGATCCTCGGCGTGCAAGGCGCGGTCGACTATCGTTCGGAAGAGAGCTTTGCCGTGGCGACTCCCGCGGGAACGGCGGGCATGGACGTCAGAAGCATCCCGGTGACGGTGACGGGCCGACTTTATCTCCCGTCTCTGGCTCCGGTCCGACCCTTCGTGCTGGGAGGCGCCGGATGGTACCGAGTGATTTATGACTACTCGGAAGCGCTCGAGAACACGCTCGGCGTGAAGGATCAGCATGTGAGCACCTTCGGCTGGCACGTCGGCGCCGGTGCGAGCTTGGCTCTTTCGCCGGCGCTGTCGCTCGACGGCGAGGCGCGTTACTCGTTCGTCGATCCCGAGCGGAAGCTCGATAAGGAAGTCCGAGAGTCGATCCGTGATTTCAACTATGACTCGTTGAACCTCGCGGTCGGATTGAGCCTCGGCTTTTAACCGTTTTCAAAGGGAGGCTGAGTATGAACACCATCCGACGCGCCGCCCTCCTGGGCGTGCTGGCGGCGTCGATCTTCATTTCCGGCTGCGCGACCAAGGGCTACGTCCGGAAGTCGATGGAGAGCGTGCGCGGCGACGTGACCGCGCTCGAGCAGCGAGTGGACACTGGCGATCAGCAGAGCCGCGACCTGGCGAACCGCGCGATGGCGCGGGCCGATGAAGTCGGAGCCGGGAGCGATTCGCTTCGCTCGATGGCGCTTGGGTGGACGAATACCCGCGAGGTGCAGCGTTTCCGCGCGCACTTTGCCTTTAACAGCGCGGTGTTAAACGACGAATCGCGCGCGACCCTGATCGACGCGGCCACGTCCTTGAGGAGCAATCCGAATTATGTGGCGGCAGTCTATGGATACGCGGACCCGACCGGGGATGAAAACTACAACTACATCCTGGCCGAGCGCCGTGCCCAAGCAGTGCAACGGTATCTCGTCGGCGAAGCCCCGGGCGATCTCGTTCGGTGCGTGACGATCAGCTTCGGCGAGAACCCGCCCGCGATGGAGTCGACCGGCCTGGGCACAGGCGCCGATCGGCGCCAGGTGGTGGTCGTTCTGATGGAGCGCGTTCCGGTAGGCAGTGAGCAGGAGCAGTTGAGCGCTTACTAAGGGCGCTTCCCCCGCTGCGCCTGCACAAGCTCGGGGGCCGGTTCGATTAGATCAGTCGGACCGGCATCTCGAGCGAAACCGCCGTCCCCTTGCCGTCGTCCGCGGCGATAGAGACCGCACCCCCGTGCATCTCGATCGACTGCCGGACGACGGCGAGCCCAACCCCGCTTCCGTCGGCCCGCGTGGTGAAGAAGAGATCGAAGACCCGATCGCGAACCGATTCGGGGATGCCGGGGCCGTTGTCTCGGACGACGATCTTCACCAGCTCTCCTGATCCCGTCCCATCGCACCGGGAGGTCGAGAGCACGATGCGGCCGTCCTCCTGTCCCACCATCGCCTGAAGCGAGTTCCGAATCAGATTCGAGAGCGCGTGACGAAGCACCTCCGGGTCCGCAGAGATCGTGGGCAGATGCGGCTCCAACTCGAGCTCGATCGGCACGCCGGCCAAGGCGGCCTCGCTGCCGAAGCGTTCGCGCACCTCGGTCATCAGCTCGTTGATGTCCAGGGGACGCGGGGTCGGCGGTCGCACGTGCGCGATCTTGAGGAAGCCGCGAATCGAGCCGTCGAGGCGGCCGAGACCATCCGCGATCCGTGCCGCGTGATCGGGCGAGCCGGAGGGACGCTCGGAGCTCATCTGACGCAACGCCGCGAGATCGAAGTTGATCGCTTGGAGCTCATTCCTGATCTCGTGCGCGACGCCCGCCGCGACCTCACCCAAGCGGGCGATGGCACGTGACTGACCCGCGAGCGAGGCCGCGTGGTCCGTGCTTGCCGGAGCCTCTGCAGGAACCGCGGGCTGCGCGATCCGTGCCGCGAGCATGTTGAGCCCGCGCGCCAGACGATCGAATTCCTCCGCACCCGATTCCGGCAAGGGTTCGAGACGTCCTTCGCTCAGGGCGGCGATGCCCTCCTCGAGGGCACGAAAGCGCACGGCCGCGAACCGAGCGAGGACGATTCCGGCGATGAGGGTCAGAACCGCGAGGAACATGGCGGTGCGAAGTCCGCGCGCCGCCGCTTCGACCACCGCGTCCCAAATGAACGTGCCGGCGATCACGACGCGCACCGTCGCGAAGGGCTGTTCCGCCGCCGTGAGCGACGTTTCAACCTGATAGGTCCGCCGCGTTCGCGCCAGCTCCCAGAGCGCCTTCAGCACGCCGGAAAAGCTCTCGACCTCGGGCAGCGGCGGGGAGGGGGGATCGAGCGAGCCGATGTGCCCCTGAAGGCTGTGCGCGACGACGATCCCGTCCGGCGCGAGCACCGCGACGTGCAGCACCGATCGCGCGAGGCCGAGCGCGTCGGTCAACACCTGCGCGAGTCGAGGATCACCGGCCACGCTCGCGACCGACGTGGCACTCGTCTCGCTCGTGAGCCGCGACAGCTCGCTCCGCACGCTCGCGATCACCATGTCCGACTCGACCTTTGCCTGCCGCGTCGCGAGACGCACCGCTCCGGTCAAGCCGATGAAGCTCGAGATGCCGACCAGCACCACCGCCAAGAGAACGAGCGCGAGGATCTGCCGGCCGACCCACGAGCTACTCATGCACCATTCCCCTTGCCCTCGGCGGCGTACCGATTCAAGCGGGTGTAGAGCGTCTTCAAGCTGATGCCGAGGATTTCGGCCGCGCGAACCTTGTTGCCGTCCGCGGCGCGGAGCGCATCGAGGATGATCGCTTTCTCCGCCTCCTCGATCGAGGTGCCGGTCGGAATGAAGACGCCGGCGCTCGACGGACGGATCGTGCTTTCACCGCCGCGGAGATTCGGCGGCAGGTGCTCCGCTTGAATCTCCCCTTCATGGCAGAGGATGGCCGCGCGATGCACCGCGTTCCTCAGCTCACGCACGTTGCCGGGCCAGTCGTAGGACATCATGCGTTGGAGCGCCGCCTCACTGAAGCCGACGCGGCGGCCGCCGTTCTCCTCCTGATAGTTGCGGAGGAAGTGCTCCGCCAAAACCGGCAGGTCTTCCAATCGATCACGGAGCGGCGGGATGGTGATCATGAAGACGTTGAGCCGGTAATAGAGGTCTTGGCGAAATTTGTTCTCGCGCAGCAGTCCGTCGATGTCGGCGTTGGTCGCGGCGACGATGCGCACATCGACCTGGATCTCGCGATCGCCGCCGACGCGGCGCACCTTGCCTTCCTCGAGCGCACGGAGCAGCTTCGATTGGAGGTCGGCCGGCATCTCCCCGATCTCGTCGAGGAACAGAGTGCCGCCATCCGCCTGCTCGAAGCAGCCGGCACGCGCGGCGGTGGCGCCGGTGAACGCTCCCTTCTCGTGGCCGAAGAGCTCGCTCTCGAGGAGCGTGGCGGGGATCGCAGCGCAGTTGATCGCCACGAGCCTGCGCGCGGTGCGTGGGCTCAGTCGATGCAGCGTCCGCGCGATCACCTCCTTGCCGGTTCCGCTTTCGCCGGTGACGAGCACCGACGCGCCGCTCGGCGCCACCTGCTCGATCATTCGATAGACCTCGAGCATTGCGGACGAATGCCCCACGAGATCCTGGAGGCGCCCGCTCCGAAGCATCTCCCGGCGAAGGGAGGTGAGCTCGCGACGAAGCGCGGTGCGCTCGAGCCCACGCTCGACCGCGCTCTGCAGACGCTTCGGATCGGCCGGCTTGGTCAGGTACTCGAAGATGCCGCGGCGCGTCGCCTCGATTGCGCTCTCGATGGAGCCGTGTCCCGTCAGCATGAGGACACTGGTTTCGAGCCCGCGTTCCTGCAGGTCGGCCACGAGCTCGAGCCCACTGCGACCCGGCAAATTCAGGTCGACGATCAGGAGCTCCGGAGGCTGGGAGAGGATCTGCTTGAGCGCGGCCTCGGCGTCCGGCGCCTCGTCCACCTCGGCGTAGCCGAGTCCGTTCAGGACCGTGCGCAGGCCTTCGCGGATCGCGCGATGATCGTCGACGACCAGGATGCGGTTCTGTTCTTCCATCGCCATTTCCCTCGGGGGGGTGGGAGTCATCATGCATCGGGATCACTGACGGGACCTCGGAAGATACCATGGGTCGCGTGTGTGTCGAGCCGCCTCGAGAAGAGTGCCTTTTCGCGGCCGCCGCCCTGTGCTCCACTCCCGCCGGCCCGGCGGCGTCGCTCCGCCGCCGGTCAAAGGAGGGGCAATGCGTCGCGAGTTTTTACTGCTGTGCCTGGCACTCGGCGTGATCGGTGCGTCTTCGTCGAGCGAAGCCGCGAGCCGCCTGACCTACGTCACGCGCTGGAACGGGGAAGAGCAGGCGGATGAAGGCCGCATCGTCCTCGAAGGGGACAGCCTTCTCGCCTCGATCCGCACCGAGAGAAGCGGCCGGCCCATCCCCGGCACGCCGCGGGAGGTCGCCTACTTCGACTTCGTCGGGCGACGGACGATCCAGGTCGCGGCACTGAAGGACAGCACGCGTTGCTCGGTCGAGAGCAGCTTCGACTCACTGCCCACGCTCGAGCCGGCCGAGGGAGCAGACACCGTGCTGGGTTACGTCTGCGCGCATGCCACCACGGTCGTTCGCTCCAACCACATCGACCTCTGGTTCGCGAAGATCCCGGGGCTCCGCGGGTCACCCGCGCTCAACCTCATCCCGGAGGACGCGGTGGTTCTCCGCATGGTGCGGAACGGCAGCTTGGAGATCGTGGCGAGCGAGATCGAGCTCGATCCTTCGCCCGGCGCCGGCGCCTCCAGGAACGCGGCGACCGCGGCAGCCAATCGTGCGGCCTCGATCGATCGCGGCACGACGGTCGACCTCCCCACCTATCGCGCACGCGTGACCGCGAGCTACGTCACCGAGGTCTCCATCTTTTCGCGCGAGCAGATCGCCTTCGGCAACGAGATCGAAAATCCGGCGGAGACCGATTCGAGCGCGGTCTTTCGCTACGCCGGGGGAACGGTGATCGCGCGCCGCGTCACGCTCCCCGATGCGTCGGACGACGCGGCCGTCTTCGCCGACATTGTGCAGTACTCGAACGGCGATGCGTACGACCGCACCGGATCGGTCTTCCTCATTCCGACCGAAGGGTCGACGTCGTTTCTGACCGGACTGCGCAACGGGGTCGCGGCCCTTCCGATCCTGCGCGATCGCGCGGGCCGCGAATACCAGGGCATCGCCGTGACCGACGACTACACTCCACCGATCGAGCTCGTGCGCTTCATCACCCCCTTCGGCGTGCGGCACTACAACGAGCAGGTCAAGGTCGCGGGCCTCGCGTGGGAGGACTCGGCGGTCTATCGAGTGGAGGTCACCGATCTTTTGCCCCGACTGCGCGGGAGCGTGTGGATCGGCGCGTTCATCGGAAATTATGACAAGGGTGGACATCGACTCAGCCTCACGCTGCGCTACCACCCCGGCAGCCGAGAGTTGAGCGACTCGCCGCGAGCGCGACGCTTGGTCAAGCCGCTCTTCTGTACGCTCAACCTGATGGAGATGGCGGGCCAGCAGTACGCGCGCCTCTTCGAGATCGACACGTTGCGCGTGAGCGTCGATCTGGCCGAGCCGCTCACCGACGCAGGCCTCCGTTACATCACGACCGGCCACGGCGGATGGGATCGCGGCGACGAGTTCTTGCCGAAGGTGAACGAGCTTCGGGTCGATGGCCGCGTGGTCGCCCGCTTCGTGCCCTGGCGCTCCGACTGCGAGGGCTATCGGCGCTTGAATCCCGCCTCGGGCAACTTCTGGAACGGGCAGTCGTCTTCCGACCTGAGCCGTTCGGGCTGGTGTCCCGGCGCGGCGGTGACTCCGATGACGCTGCCGCTCGGCGACCTCACCGCGGGAAGGCATCTGTTCGAGGTTGCGATCGACATGGGCGCGCCGGTGGGCGAGAGCGCGAGCGGGTGGAACGTCTCGGGATCGCTGCTCGGCGAGCTCCCGGCACCTTCAACCCGCTAGGCTCTCGAAGCTACTTCGTCGGAACGAGCGGCCGCGCGCCGATCTTGCCGCCGCTGCCCATCGAGGGCCAACGAACGTCGTGGTCCTGGAACAAGAAACGCGAAGGCCCCGACTCGCGAGGAGTCGAGGCCTTCACTGTTTCGCCTTGTC
>CAZZAH010000155.1:0-3691 GCA_964652115.1 uncultured bacterium
TCGAGGGTCGTGTGCCGTCCTCGCTCTTTTCCCACGAGCAACCGGAAGCGATCCTCCAGGCCTTCGCGCAGTCGTTCCGGCGAGTGGTCTCTGAGCGTCGCGGCCGCGAGCTCGATCGCGAGAGGGAGACCATCAAGCGTCTCGACGATCGCGGAGATCAGCTTTCGATTCGACTCGCTGACGAGGAAGCCGGGACGATGGCCCCAGGCGCGAACCTCGAACAGCTCCACTCCTCGCGTCGTCGAATCGAGCGGTTCAACGTCGAGGGTCACCTCTCCGGGGAGACGCAATCGTTCGCGGCTGGTCACGAGGAACCTCGCCTCCGTCGTGCAGGCGAGCCACTCTCCGAGGATCGGGCCGGCCTGCTCCACGACCTGCTCGAAGTTGTCGAGGATCACCAGCGCGTGGCCTCGGCTCGCGAGCGTGCGACCAAGTTGGGCGACGGGATCCTCTCGGCCGAGGGAGACACCGAGCGCTTCGCTGACGGCCAGTGCGATCCCGGTGCTGTCCCGCGCTTCGATGAGGTCGCAGAACCACACGCCACCGGGCCAGCGAAGCAGGCTGTTCCAACCATACTTCTGCGCGAGTCGCGTCTTCCCCGTGCCGCCGGTGCCAAGAAGAGTAAGGAGGCGCGTGCGCGAAGGTCCCTCCTCCTCGAGTCGTTCCGACAGCGTCGCGAGCTCGCGATCTCTGCCGACGAAGGCATCCAGCTCGGCTCGGAGAGAGTGCTTGGCGATCGGGCTCGCGTTCGGACGACCCTGCAATCCCATCACCGCCTCATGCGCCGAAGCGGGCCGATCCGTCGGTTGCTTCGCGAGGAGGCGAAGGACCGTCGACTCCCAATGGTCGTTCAACGGCCCGAGGCTGCTTGGGGATGGAGGCTGCTCCTCGACCTGTGCGCGCGCGGTCTCCACCGCCGTCGCTCGAACGAACGGCAGTTGGCCGGTGCACATCTCGAAGATGACCACACCCAACGCGTAGAGGTCGGCGGGAGGGCCGATCGGATCTCCGCGCACCTGTTCGGGAGACATGTACGCCGGCGTGCCCGAGACTCCCGGCCGCCGCGCATCCGGAGCGGAGACGAGGGTCACGCTCTCCTCGATCACGTGCATCACGGGCATCGTATCCGGGACGTGGTCCCACGTGCGGTTCTCGACATCGTCCCGCGTCATCGCAAGGCCGAAGTCCGTGATCACCGCGCGCTCACCGTCGTCGCTCGGCACCAGCATCACGTTCGCGCTCTTGAAGTCGCCGTGAATGATGCCCGCGCGATGCGCCGCGTCGAGCGCGTCCGCCATCTCGCGGATGAGCGGGAGGGCCTTCTCCGGTGACATCGCCCCGGCGGAGCGGATCCGAGCAGCGAGTGTCTCGCCTGGAAGGAACTCCATCGTGAGAAACGAGAGGCCGCTGGGCGCGTCGCGCCAAAGCTCGAAGATGCGGCAGACGTTGGGGTGAGAGATCGATCGCGCGAGCAGCACCTCCTGCTTGAAGCGCCGAAGAGCCAGCGCACTCGATGCGATCGCGGGGCGGATGGTCTTGATGGCGACCGGAACTTGAAGCTCGAGATCGAGGGCGCGATAGACCTGGCCCATTCCGCCCTCGGCCAGGTAGGACTCGATCCGAAAGCGGCCGCACAGCGTTTCGGGAATCGAGAGCCCGGGGGCCAAGGCCGCCTCGTAGTCGATGCCGCGTTCGATCTCGGCCGTCAGCAGAGGGCCGTTGGAGTCGCCGCGTTCTCCGAGGAGTGACTCGACTTCACGGCGGAGCTCGGGATCTCCCGAGCAGGCCTCCGTCAGGTAGGACTCGCGTGCGGTCGGGTCGAGGTCCAACGCGGCGACCACGATCCCTTTCACACGCGCGAATCTTTCGGACGGGCTCGAGGAGCTCACCGCTACCTAGCCTTCGACATCTCGGAGCTCGCGCCTCAGCCAACGCCTCGCGACCGCCCAGTCTTCCTGCACCGTCCTGCGGGAAACTCCGAGTGCCGCGGCGATCTCGTCCAGGTTGAGCCCGCCGAAGAACCGCAGCTCCACCACGCGTGCCCCCCGCTCATCCAATTCCGCGAGCCGCGAGAGCGCGTCGTCGAGGGAGAGGACGTCGATCCGCGGTTGCTCGGAGATGGCCGAGCTCGATTCGAGGGTGACGCGGTCGGACTTGCCTCCACGCTTCTGGGAGTTTCTCGCGAGGGCGTGATGGACCAGGAGCTGTCGCATGGCCCGCGCGGCCACCCCGAAGAAGTAGGCACGCGACTTCCAATCGGTCGGGCCGGAGCCGGCCAGGCGAACGTACGCTTCATTCACGAGCGCGGTCGGTTGAAGCGTGTGGCCGGCGCGTTCGGACCGCATCAGTCGGTCGGCGATCTCGCGGAGCTCCCCGTAGGCGAGCTCGAAGACCTGAGCGCGGCCGACCTCAGGGTCGATGGCCTCGGCCGCCAGTTGGCCGAGGAGCACGCTGAGGTTTTTGTCGGGCACATTCATCGGGTTTCGCTCTCGTGGGTCCGGCGCCTGGAGGGCGAACCCCTCTCTCGACTGCGAAAGAGTATAGAGGAGTCGCTCCACCCCGCCCTCTCGGGAAAACTTCGCCGAAGCCCTGTCCGGACCGGGGAATGCTCCCGCGCGAGGTATCAAACCCGCGCTGCGGGCGACAGCTTCCCCGAGGTCCCTCCCCGGCTGACCTCTTCCACGTCTCGGTTCGTCATTCAGCTACACACGCGTTCGACAGAGCAATCCTGAAAGCATCGCCGTTCTATGGAGGGATCATGCACGGTTCGCTTCGGATCAACCGAGGGGTTCAGGGATTTACCATCGCGGCGGCATTGATCGCGGGATGCGCTTCGCTCGCGCTCGCGGAAGGAAATCGCCGCGTCGGGACGAACTTCGTCGCGAAGCGAAGCGCCGCTCCGCCGGAAACCAACGCCAACGACCGTGTCGATGAGCTTCTGAACTGCCTGCTCGGCGCCGACGTCGCGGTGAGCAACCAGCACCTGAACGCGAAGGCGAACGCGTCGGGCACCTTCGCCGGAAAGCTGAGCGTCCTGGGATTCGATCAGGGGATCATCCTGAGCTCGGGAAACATCGGGACGCTCGACGGGCCGAACACCGGCGACGCCACCTCGACCGACAACAACGACCTCGGTGATCCCGACCTCGATGCGCTCATCCCCGGCTACGAGACCTTCGACGCCGCGGTGCTCGAGTTCGACTTCGAGTGCTCGAGCGCGCAGGAGATCTCGTTCCAGTACGTCTTCGGGTCGGAGGAGTACAACGAGTACGTCGACTCGCCGTTCAACGACGTCTTCGGCTTCTTCCTCAACGGGGTGAACATCGCGGGCGCGCCCGCGGGATGCAGCGACGCCGGCCTTCCGGTTTCGATCAACAACGTGAACTGCGGAAACCCCCACGTCGGCCAGGGTCCGAACTGTGATTGCTTCCGGAACAACGACCTCGACGACGGCGGCGGCCTGATCAACACGGAGATGGATGACCCAGGTCTTCTTCGCCACCGGCACCATCCAGCCCGGCTTGAACCACATCAAGATCGCGATCGCCGACGCCGGCGATCACATCCTCGACTCGAACGTGATGATTCGCTGCCAGAGCTTCACCTGCGCCGGAGCGCCGGTGGTCGGCTCCTGCTGCTTGAGCCACGACCACTGCGCGACGCTGACCTATGAGGACTGCATCGCGAACGG
>CAZZAH010000155.1:3791-8876 GCA_964652115.1 uncultured bacterium
GCTTGAGCCACGACCACTGCGCGACGCTGACCTATGAGGACTGCATCGCGAACGGCGGCGAGTTCCACGGCGACCTCGTCCCTTGCAGCCCGAACCCCTGCACCGAGGCGGTCGGCGCTTGCTGCTTCCCCGACCACGCGTGCGAGGTCGAGGGACGTCACGGTTGCGAGCAGAACGGCGGCCTCTACCTCGGCGACAACGTCGCCTGCAACCCCGAGCCCTGCGCGATTTCGACCGGCGTCGATCCGATCTCCGGCACTTCGCCCGCGTTCTCGCTTTCGACGCCGTCGCCGACTCCGTCGCACGGCAGCGTCGGGATCTCCTGGTCCTTGCCCGAAGCGGGCGCCTTGCGCTTGACCGTGTGGGACGCGGCCGGCCGCCAGCGCGCGTCGCTGCTATCTGAGGAGGTCGGCGCCGGCTCGACGCACCGCGTCTTCCAGCTTCGCGATGACGCCGGACGCGAGTTGCCTTCGGGGATGTACTGGCTGCGACTCGAGTCGGGGCGGAACAACGCCACGCAGAAGCTCGTCATCGTGAACTGATCGAACAGTCCGCGAGCGCATTGATCGTGCGGAGGGCGCCGAGTTGGATCGGCGCCCTTCGCGTTTCGCGGCGAAGTGGCCAGCGTGAATTCAACACGCAGTGCGTGTTACTTCGAGCTGGAGAGAGAGCTCGTGGCCGATCCAGCGGTGATCGCGAGCCCCCTCCCGATCGCGCGAAGATCCGCCGGCGCCTCCTGCAGCACCATCGCGGTCGGCGTCGGCACGCGCGCGACGAGGGGCAGCAGCACGCGGTCGCGCATCCATCGCGCCAGCGGGTGGGTCGCCTCCGCGAGCGCACCGAGCCGGGCCGCCGTAGTCGCCACCTTGGTCACCGCCGCCTTGCGTCGCGCCTGATACGCGGCGAGCCCTGCCTCGATGTTCGGCGCCTTCTCGAGCGACGCGCGCAGGATCGCGGCATCGACCGCGGCGCTGTTGGCACCCTGTCCGAGATTCGGCGCCATCGCGTGAGCCGCATCCCCGAGCAACACCAGACGTCCGTCTTGCCAACGACGACACTCGACGCGAACGACGCGATTCAACAGCAGCTCATCCCACGAGCGAAGCGGGGCCAGAATCTCGCGCGAGGGCGGATAGGCCTCCGCCCACGCACGGCGAAACGCATCGAGGTCGCGCGCGTCCACCGCGGCGCGGCACGCGGCCGATCCCGCGGATGCATAGAGATAGGTTCCGCGCGCGAGGGCGAAGCTGCCGAAGAGCCCGGCTGACGTCCAGGCTTCCTCCTCACACGCGACCTCGGCGTCGACCAGCGCGCGCACATACGCGATGCCGGGGCCGTGAACGCGCGCGCCGAAGTCGCCGCAGGCGCGAAGCCGCGAGTGCACGCCATCGGCCACCACGATGAGGTCGAAGTGAAGCTCGCGTTCGCGCAGAGAAAGGCGACCGTCGGGCGAGGCGGAAACCACCTCGTGGCCGAAGTGGGTGACGATCCTCTCCTCCGAGGCGACCGCGTCGAGGAGCACACCTTGAAGCTCGGAACGCCGGATCATCCAGAGCGAGGCACCGCCCGTGTCGGGCGCGAGCAAGGTGCGGCCCGCTCCATCGGCGATTCGCGCGGGGCCAACTCGGCGCGCCGTGCGTTCGATCGAGGCGCGGAGCCCCAACGATTCGAGCACCGCCATGCCGTTTTCCGCGACGGCGATCCCGGCTCCGACGGCACGAGGCGAGGCGACGCGCTCGAAGAGCGAGACCTGCGCTCCGGCGCGCGCGAGGTGAAGTGCCGCAAGCGCGCCGCCGGTCGCCCCACCCACAACCGCGATGTTCAGATCCCCGCACTGCATCGGACGCTCCTTTTGATCGAGATCCATGATTGGGCGAGGCCGCAGTATCCGCGCATCCAAGCCCATCTCGCGTCGCTCGACGAGGCGGCGCTCTCCGCTCCGCTGCTCATTCCGTGGTCGAGATTCTATGCGGAACGCGTCGGGCGAGAGCCGGCGATGTCGACCGTCGCCGACAACTTGATGCAGCTCGCGGCGCACAGCAGCTATCACCGGGCGCAGGTCAACGCGCGCTTGAAGGAGCTCGGGATCGCGCCGCCGATGGTCGACTACATCGCTTGGGTCTGGGCAGGACGGCCTCTTCCCGCGTGGACGCTCTAGCGTGTCGGGAAGGCCGGCCGCCTCGCGCTCGAATCACCGCGCGGCGCGGGCCTGATCGCCCTCGCTCGACGTCGGGTCCGTGATTCCGGCCAACCGCACCGCGGAGACGAGCGCGTGGCTATCGTCGTTCCTCACGCGGAAGGCGAGTGACGCGGTGCCTGCCGCCTCCGGAATCGCCGGCATGCTCGCGACCTTCGCTCCACCGAGGAACGCGATCAGCTCGCCGTCCTGCGCGGAGATCGCGACGTGCCGGCGGTCGCGCAATGAGCCGCCGTTCGCCAGCACGGTCGATGACTGGTAGTCGAAGGCATCGAGTCGAATCGTGGTGCCGTCGAGCTCGCCGATCGCGAGGCTCCAGAGCTCGTGGCCATCGCGGTCGAGCCCCGCGACCGTCACGCCGATCTCGCCCGAACGCTCGTGCAAGAGATCGAACTCGAGGGTCCAGCGCTTGGGCAGGCTGATCGCGAGCTTCATCCGCGCCTCGCCCTCGCTGCCGTTGAGGCTGAGCCACTGATCGAGGCCTCGAGCCGCGACGGTGAACGCGCCGTGCTCGATCGACCACTGCCGCGGCGCCTGGCCGAGCGGATCGCGGGAGAAATCGTCGCTGAAGAGGACGTGATTGCCGGGGACGAAGCTCGGCGCGGCCCAGCAGGGGGCGGCGACCGTGATGAGGGCGAGTAGGGCAAGGATACGGGGACGCATGGGAGCTCCTTTGTCGATGGACCTGGGGTTTCGGATTCGGGGCAACGGAGCCGGATCCCCCGCGTTCGTCACACGAAATTCCACGAAAGGCGGAGATGGCAGCTCCCGAAACTTGGGCCTGGACAGGGCAGAAGCCGATCTTTAGTCTGCGACCCGCGATGGAGCGCTGTGGGGTGCGCCGTCGTCGCGTACCGAACTCACGGAGGAAGCATGGACAAGCGCGAGACGCCGAGCGCCACCGAGTTGCTCAAGGATCTTTCGACCGAAGGACTGGTCGAGCTCTATCCCGTCTACACGTTGGAAGAGCTTCGCAAGGAACGCGGAGCCCTCGACATCGACACCAACAGCAGCGACAGCAGCTCCTACCCGAGTAGCTAAGCGGAAGGGCCTCCCCGCATCGATGGGAGGCTAGCGCTTGCCCGAACCAGCTTTGCCGAGCGCTTCACGCCAGCCGCATCGCGCGGGGGGAGCGCCTCCGCGCGCGCGCCTGCCGGAGTGGGCCACCCCAGAGCTCCTTGCCGTAAGCTTCCGTACCGCGTGGCCCGATCGGACCTCGCGCTCTCTCCTCTCACTCGCGCGCCGATGGATGCTCCGTTATGCGTTGATCCAGCGCGACCATCAGCTGCTTCACCGAGGCGCGGGTTGTGGGCGCGTTCGAGGTGGTGAAGCGATCGCGCGCCTCGCCGCGGCGGGGCAAGGCTGCCTCGTCTTGAGCTTCCATTTCGGGCCCTTCCACTATCTGGCGATCGAGCTCGCGCGGCTGGGCTACGACGTCGACGTGATCATGAGCGGGCGCTTTCTGCGCGGCGGCGATCGGGGTTGGGAGGCGGCGGTCCGGCGAGCCGGCAGCACGCTTCGCTGCCTGGATGCCGAGTTGCCGAACACGCTCCTTGCCGCGGCGCGTGCGATGGCGGCAGGTCGCGCGGTGGTCGTCCTCGTCGACGCGGAGCTGGGCGCCGCTCGCACCGCGCGTCACGAGCGTTTGCTCGAGCTCGACTTCCTCGACATCCCGATGGGCTTTCGCCTCGCACCGCTGCTTCTGGCCGCGCGGACCAGTACGCCGATCGCCTTCGCGCGCACCAACCATGCGCTCCGCACCGGCCGCGAGATCACGTTCACCGAGCCGATGCCCGTCGCGGACGAAGGCGAGGCGCGCGTCGTCCTCGAGCGCGCCGTTCGCTGGTTCGAAGCCGAGGTGGCGCGGACTCCGGAGGAGTGGCTCGGCTGGGCGACGCCGACCTTCTGCTGGACGTCGGTGGGGGAAGCGCCGCGCGTGACCAAGAAGGACCTTGGCGAGCGGACGGCCGAGCTGCGCGAGATTCTCGAGCGCGAGACACCCCCGCGTGGAGCGCGCTGGAGCCTCTACTCGGATCCGACCGAGGTCGCCGTGATCGAATTCGCGGATGCGCCCGCGCTGCTGCATGGCCGCGCGCGCCGGTTCATCAAGGCCGATGCGCTGACCGTGGCGTTGGTGAAGGCGGCGCATGATCGACTGCGGCTCGATGCGGGCACGGCCGCGCACTTCGATGCATCGGCGGAGCGGCTGGCGGAGATGATCGCGCGGCTGACGCTGTCCGACCTCGCGCAGCTCCGCCGCGGCTGACGCTCAACCGCCCTCGATGGTACCCTGTCCTCTCGGGCCGGCCATCGGTCCACCCCCACTCATCGAAGGGAGAAGCAGCCGGAATGTCGAGCCGTTTCGCGCAGGAGCTCGAGAAGCGCGTCCTCGTGATCGACGGGGCGATGGGCACCATGATCCACGCCGCCGACCTCGATCTCGATCGTGATTACCTCGGCAGGGAGAACTGCACCGAGGTGGTCGTGATGACGCGGCCCGAGGTGATCCAGGAGATCCACGAGCGTTATCTGCGCGCCGGCGCTGACGCGGTCGAGACCGACACCTTCGGCGCGAACAAGCTCGTCTTCGCCGAGTTCGATCTGGTCGAGCAGACCTTCGAGATCAACAAACGCGCGGCCGAGATTGCGCGCGCGGCCTGTGCAAATCACTCGACGCCGGACAAGCCGCGCTTCGTGCTCGGCTCCATGGGGCCGGGCACCAAGCTCCTCACGCTCGGGCACACCACCTGGGGCACGATGCTCGACTCCTACTTCGAGCAGGCGCGCGGACTCATCGCGGGTGGCGCCGACGTGTTGGTGGTGGAGACCTGCCAGGACATCCTTCAGGTGAAGTGCGCGATCAACGCCTGCCTCGCGGCGCTCGAGCG
>CAZZAH010000156.1:0-5569 GCA_964652115.1 uncultured bacterium
TAGTCGAGCGGGAGCTCAGGATTGTGGCCGCCTTGCAAGAGCACGGTCGTCGCGCCGAGAGAAGCGGCGAGCGCGACGTGCTCCATCACCTGCTCGACCGTCAGCGTGTAACTCTCGGCGTGGCCCGGCTTCCGATAGAAGGCGCAGAAGGCGCAGTCGGTCGTGCAGACGTTGGTGTAGTTCGGATTCGAGTCGATGACGTAGGTCACCTCGTTGGCCGGCGTCTTTCGGCCACGCACGAGCTGCGCCAAGCGGCCGAGCTCGGTCAGCGGCGCATCACGAAGCAGATAGAGCCCATCTTCCGGCGAGAGGCGCGTGCCCTGCTCCACCTTCTCGGTGAGGTCGAGCAGACGAGGTAGGTTGCTCAAGCCGGATCGGGTCATGGGGTGCGGATTCCTTCGAGGTTGGGGTTGCCGTCGCCGCTTCGGTGCGATCGTTTCAGACCGCACCGAAGCGCGCCGGCGTCGGCGGAACCGGTCTAGTGAACCGGTCTAGTGAAAGATGTCGACCGTGATCGATCCCACGATGTTGAGGTCGATTCGAATCTCCCAGTCGAAGTTGGTGTCGGCGCCGATCGGGTCGGAGACGCCGCCCCAACTGTAGGTCAAAGGAATGTTGGAGCTCTGATCCGCGCGCACGTCGGCCAAGAGGTCGTCGAGCGCGTCGTTCAGGACACCCACCCCAGCGGAATTGAGCGGTACCGTCGTCCAATCGGTCGCCGTGTTGACCGGGAGCGTGAAGCCATCAAGCAAGAGGGCCGGCGATCCCGCACCGCGAGCCACATCGACGTGAGCATCGGTGATCGCGCGAGTGCCGACCGGGTCGGGCCGTGTGCAACGGACGTAAACGTTCGCCAGGCTGATGTCGGTTACATCGCTCACGTCGATGCCGTTGTCGTCGAGGATCTGTCGAATGTCGATGTCTTGGCCCAGATTGAAGGTCTCGGGCGGTTGTCCGTCGACGTTGATCTCGCCGCGGGCTTCAAAGCCCTGGGTCGCTGATCCCACCACCGCGAGCTCCACCGTCCGCTTATCCGCATCCGGAATCAAAGGACAGCTCTCCGCGGAGAGGAGCATCGTCCCGCAGGCGAGCGCCGCGAAGTAAGCAAAGTTACGGGCACGCATGTTGGTCGTCCTCCTCAGTTACCGAAGCTCAAGCCGAACGCCACCGCGCTCTCGGCCGCCAGGTTGTACTCGATGTGCGCCTTCACCACCGGCAGATCGGCCAGCAGGCCGACCGTGAAGTGGGCGTTGGTGTCCTTGTCGAAGTCGACGTCGATCTGGTCGACCGTCTCGTTGCCGTCGGAGAGCTTGTAGCTCAGGTCCATGTCGAAGGAGTCGTAGCCGATCGCGGCGTAGGGCGCGAGCACGCCGAAGTTCTTGCTCCCCGTCAGGTCGAAGTGCAGCGCCGTCGTCTTGAGCAGATCGTCGCCGATGTCGAAGGTCTGGTAGAAGCCGCCGAGCGCAAGGTCGATCGGAAGATCCGGCATGTACTGGGAGATCGAATGCTGACCGCCGATGCCAAAGAGCTTGAGATCGCCCAGCTCCTCGGAGTCGTCGCCCAGCTTGACCGCGACCCAGCGCACGGTGAGGCTCGTGCCCATCAGGTTTCCGATCGTGAGCTGCGGAACGCCCACGCTGAAGTTGTCGATGTCGAAGCCGCCGGAGAAGTACTGCTCCGTGCCGGCCGGTCCGGGACGGCTGATGGCGCCGGTGTCGCCGATCACGGTCGGAACCTCGACCGACTCGAGGTCGGACGGACCCTGGTAGGTCGCCTTGTAGACGCGGTCCTCATCGTCGAACTGAACCGCCATCAAGCTGACGCCGATCTGGAAGTGAAGACCGTCCTTGGGCACGTCGCCCGAGTGATAGATCGAGGTGTTGAGCACGCTCGAGAGCGCCTGCGGAAGCGGGCCGAGGTAGCCCTTCGCGTTGTCGTCGGTCAACCCGCTCACCCCCGCTGAGAGCTGCGCTTGAGCCAGCGCGGGAATGAAAAGCAGTGCGGCCAGGATCGCCGAGGCGATCCATCGAGCCAGGCCCATCCGGCCTGGTCGCGAGCACTCCTCGCGAAGCGGAACCGTCGATCGGTTCACGATCATGGGGAACATCCTTTCTCCCGAGTACTGCCGGGGATTCGTGGGACCATGCAGATTAGCCCGCGATTTTCGCGGGTGTCAACGCACGCCCCGGCCAGACGCTGACCAAGATCCCCGCCAAGATGATCGTCCCGAAGCCGAGCACGGTTGCGTGAAGAGTTTCGGTCCCCCAAATCGGAACGAAGGCCATGGTGAGCGGAGGATTGAGGAGGACGAAGGCAGCGACGCTGCTCGCCGGCAGATGCTTCAAGGCCGAGAACCAGATCGCGAAGCCGACGATGGTGCAGAGAAGCCAGAGATGGACCCAAGACACGGCGTCGGCCGTGCTCATTCCGGCGAGCCATCGATGGATGCCCGGCTGCACGATCGCGAGCAGGAGGAACGGCGCACTGCCGATTCCGATCGAGAGGTAGGTCACGCGCAGCGGCGACTCGCGCTGGACGACCGGGCGACCGAGCAGCGTCGAGCAGGCCCACGACAAGGGCGCACCCAGCGTCACCAGCGCGTGCAGGTTGTATCCCGCGCCGAAGCTCTTCCCTTGCGACTGCAGAAGGAGCACCAGCCCCACGATCGCAACGGAGAGGCCGATCGTCTTTCGTCGTTGGAAGCGCTCTTGCTTGATCAGGACCGCGATGACGTAGGTGAAGACCGAGTTCATCGCGATGATCAGCGCGGCGGTGCCGGCCGGGACCTGGCCCTGCCCCCAGTTCAGGCAGAGGTTGTACACGGGCACCGTCAAGATGCCCATGAGAAGGAAGCGTCCGCGGTATTGCCGCAGGAGCCGCAGATTCTCGCGCGGCGAGGAGAGGAGCGCCCAGACGAGGCAGAAGAGTCCGACCGGAGCGAAGCGCAGCGTGATTAGATCCCACGCGCTCACGCTTCGCCGCATCCACGCGATCGCGTGGAACGAGTTCGACCAGATGACGAAGAGGCCGAACATCGCCGCGAACCAGAACGCGGAGAAGGATTGCTTCACGCCGCGGGTGCCGTCCCTGCGTTCGGCGCCGAGGACGATGCCGAGAGCGATGCCGCGCCCGTCTCGGAGAGGAGATCGTGCTGGCGAAGGAGACGCTGGTACTCCGCCGCCGCGCGTTCCTCCTCGGGACCGAGCTCGTAGGTGAAGTTGGCGAGATAGCGATGGAGCACGTCCGGCGAACCGAGGTCGGCCGGAAGGTCCCGCGTCAGCTCATCGAGCCGCGTGAGGCCATCGCGTAACGACTCGGCGAGGAAGCGGCCGAGCCAGAGCTTCGACTCGGGATCGAGATCGCGACGCACGCCCCATCGCGCAAAGACGAAGGGGAGCCCCATCCAACCCTGCCACGCGGCCGCGAGATCGATCGCTTGCACGAAGCCTTCGGGGGGCGAATGCCGCCAGCGCAGCGCGAGATCGCCGATGACGAGCGCCGCCGCGATGTTCGGGCTTCCGGTCTCGAGGCTCATCCGCGGATAGGCGCGCGGCCGGATGCCGTAGCGCACCTCGAGCAGCAGTCGAAGGAGCCGAAACGAGGTCGAGGTCTCGCCGGTCACGCCGATCACGGCGCCGTCGAGCGCGCGAGCTTCACGCGCGTCGAGGTCGAGGCCGTCGCGCTCGCTCACGGCTCGATCGCGCCGGGGGAGGAGCGACTCGCGAACGAAGAGGAGAACGCTGTCGACGCGCCCTCGATTCGCGATGCCAAAGGTCTCGTCGCGGGGCGACGCCGGGACGACGAGCGGCTCGAATCGATCGGCCAGCCGCGTCAAGTCGGCGAGAGCGAGAAGTCCCGCGTCGACCTCTCCGGCATCCGCCGCTTGCCCGAGCTGTCGCGGGGGAAAGAGGGCCGAGGTCCAATGGCCCTCGCTCCGCGAGACCAGCTCATCCCAATGAACGAAGAAGGGCGCGGTGTTGAGGTAGGGAAGGGCCGCGACCCGAGCGACGCGGCGCTGCGCTCCTTCGCTCATGCCGAAAGGGCGGGCGCGTGGCGCGCCACCACGTTGTAGAGAGCATCGCGCTCGACCGGCAGCTTTCCCGCCTCATGGATCATCTGGAGCAGCCGCTCGCGCGCGAGGCCGATGGGACTCTTCGCGAGCGCGGCGTGCGCGATCTTCTCCTCGAGGATGGTGCCGTCGAGATCGGAGGCGCCGAAGTTGAGGCCGACCGACGCCGTGTCCTCGCCGAGCATCACCCAGTACGACTTCACGTGCGGGATGTTGTCGAGCAGGAGGCGCGCGGCCGCGATCGTCTTCAGGTCCTCGATCGCCGAAGGGCCACGCTCGACCAGGTTGGAATAGCCGGTCTGAAACGCGAGCGGGATGAAGGCGAGGAATCCGGGCGCCTCATCCTCGAGCTCGCGCAGGCGGATGAGGTGGTCGACCCGCTCCTCGTACGTTTCGATGTGGCCGTAGAGCAGCGTCGAGTTGGACGGAATGCCCATCCGATGCGCGACGCGATGGACGTTGAGCCACGCGTCGGCGCCGATCTTCTTCGCGAAGAGCTGCTGCCGCACGCGCTCGGAGAAGACCTCCGCTCCGCCGCCCGGCATCGAGTCGAGGCCCGCCTCGACCAAGGTCTCGAGCACGCGCTCGATCGAGAGCTTCGAGATCTTGGCGAAGAAGTCGATCTCGACCGCGGTGTAGGCCTTGATCTGCACCTTGGGATAGGCGGCGCGGATTTGCCGCACCACGTCGACGTAAAACTCGAAGCGCCACTCGTGATGAAGGCCGCCCACGATGTGCACCTCGCTCAGATCGGGCGTCACCTTCCGCAGCACCTCGTCGATCGTCATCGCGTAACCCTTGGGATCGAGCGGGTGGTGCGCGTAGTCGCAGAACTTGCAGTCGAGCACGCAGAGGTTGGTCGGATTGATCTGTCGATTGAAGACGAAGAAGGCCTGATCGCCGTAGAGCGCGGTCTTCCGCCAATCCGCGATCGCGCCGAGGCCATTCAGGTCGGTCGTGGCGAAGGCGGCGAGGCCGTCCTCTTTGGTGAGGCGCTCGCCGCGGACGACCTTGGCCGCGATCTCCTCGAGCACGGGATCGAGGAAGTGGCGCGGCATCGGGCGTGCTTCGCTCCCGGGCAGGAAGTCCTCCGGCTTGGGCGGATGCTGCGGCATGTGGCTCACGGCGCCACCCTTCGCGCCTCCGCTCAGTGCGCCGAGTTGCTCCGGAGCAAGGTCACGCTCGGCCAGCTCCTTCGTCGCCTGCCAGAGCGCGTCGCTCGCGCTCGATGGGCTCTTCGCGTCCATCCTCTCGCCTCCGCCGCGCTCCGCGGCTCGTCCATCGTTGCTGGAAAGACGGCGGCTCGCCGCCAAAGGGGCGAGATTACCTTCCGGTCGTCGGGCTGTCGATTCCGTACTCGCCCCAACGCGCGTCGACCAACGCGCGCGTTTCGGGCGAGGAGTGGACCGGCTCGGGGTAGCCCTCTTTCCACGTCGCGTCGATGCCGAGCGTTCCACGATGGACAGGACACGCGCCGACCAGCTTCGTCTCGCGGAAGAG
>CAZZAH010000156.1:5669-8868 GCA_964652115.1 uncultured bacterium
TCGATCGGGGCGCGCGGTGTGCGCTTGGGCTTCGGCGTTGCGTCCAAGATCATCTTGCTGCCGAGGTTCATGCGGAATGAGGTGAAGTCGAGCGTGTCGAGCGCGGTGCCGGGGAGCAGCGTGAAGTCGTGCTCCGGCTCGAAGTGGCGGCCGATCGCGGCGAGCACCTCGATCGCGTTCCGGCAATCGACCTCGGGGCCGACCGTCACCACCACCTTGCTCAGCGAGACCTGGCCCGTGCCGAGAAGCCCGAAGGCCGCCTTCATCGCTTCCTTCTCGTAGCGTTCGCGCACGCTGATCGAGAGCAGATTGTGAAAGCCCGCCTCGAAGAAGGCCCAGAGGTCACGCACCTCCGGGTGGATGAGGCGCGCCAGCGGCACCATCAGCTCCTGCAGCGCGTCGCCGATCCAGCGATCCTCCTGCGGAGGCTGGCCGACGACCGATGCGGGGTAGATCGCGTCGCGCCGGTGCGTCATGCGCGTGAGATGAAAGACCGGAAACTCCGCCGCGTGCGAGTAGTGGCCGAAGTGATCGCCGAAAGGCCCTTCCATGCGGCGCTCGCGCGGGCGCACCTCTCCTTCGAGCACGAACTCGGCCGAGGCGGGGACGAGGTGAGGCACACTCTTCGCGCGCGTCACCGGCAAGGGACTTCCGCGGAGGTAGGCGGCGAAGGCGAACTCGTCGATGTCCTCGGGGAGCGGCGCGATCGAGGCGAGCATCAGGACCGGATCGCCGCCCAGGACCACGCAGACCGGCAGCGACTCGCCTCGCGCCTCGGCGACCTGATGATGAAAGCCCCCGCCCTTCTGAATCTGCATGTGCATGCCGGTGGTCGCGCGATCGAAGACCTGCATGCGATAGGTGCCGAGGTTCCGGCCCCCCGTCTCCGGATGCCGCGTCAACACCATCGGCCAGGTCACGAAAGGTCCACCATCGAGCGGCCACGAGGTCAAGATCGGCAGGCGCGCGAGGTCAGACTCGGTCACGACCTGCTGGCATGGAGCGTTCGACACGACCGACGGCCGCGCGCGCATCACACGCGAGAGGACGTGACGGCTCTCCCACAGCCCGCGCAACGATGGAGGCTGCAGTCGATGCGCGACCGCCACGAGCTCTTCGCCGATCTCGCTCGGCGCGCGGCCAAGCGCGAGCTCGATCCGCCGCGCGCTCGCGAGGAGATTGCTCACCACCCTAAAGTCGAAGCCTTCGACGCGCTCGAAGAGGAGCGCGGGACCATGCGCGGCCGCCACGCGCGAGACGATCTCCGCCACCTCGTAACGCGCGCTCACCGGCACGCGCACGCGACGAAGCTCTCCCTCGGCCTCGAGCAGCGCGATGAAGGAACGAAGATCTCGCACCGGGCGGCGACGTTCGCTCAATCCTGACCCCTGAGGTCCTCTTCGCGCCAACCGCCGCTCGTCTCCGCGCCGATCAGGCCGAGGAGCTTCTGGCTGAAGCCCGCGACCATCTCCTCGAGATTCTGAGGGCGCTGGTAGAAGGGGGGCATGATCGGCGCCACGATCGCGCCGTCGCGCGAGACCCGGAGCGCGTTCTCGAGCATGGTGATCGAAAGCGGCGTTTCCCGCAGCGCGAGGATCAGGCGCATCCGCTCTTTCAACGCGACCATCGCCGCGCGCGTGATCAGCGTGTCGGCGATGCCGGCCGCGATCTTGGCCAGGGTGGATGCGCTGCACGGCACGATCACGAATGCATCGTAGCGATTCGATCCCGAGGAGAAGGGGGCTGCGAGGTCGTGGTCGGAGTAGATCGCCTTGACCAGCGGCTTCAAGTCCTCGGGCTTCTGGTCGAGCTCGTCCTTCAGCACCGCGCGGCCCCAATCGGAGAGGATGAGGTAGCGATCACCGGGACAGCGGCGCAGGAAGTCGACCCCAAAGACGGCACCGGACGCGCCGGTCATTCCGATCAGAACGCGCAAGGCTCCTCCACTCGTTACGGGAAGCGAGCCGTACCTTAGCCGATGCCGCCGGAAAGCGAAACGCCGCGCCTCCGAAGGGAAGCGCGGAAACGCCGCGCCTCCGAAGGGAAGCGCGGCGTTCCATCTCGCACGATCCGACCTTGCGGCCGATCGAGCCTAGTCGAGCACGTGGATGTTCCGTGCTGCGCAGATCTCGCGGAGCGCCTTCGGCCACACCGAAACGCTCACCTCGCCCAGGTGGGCCTTCCTAAGCAGATACATCACGGTGCGCGACTGGCCGATGCCGCCGCCGATCGAGAGCGGGATCTCGTCCTTCAAGATGGCCTGGTGGTACGGCATCTTGAGGAAGTCGAGCTGGTTCGTGATCTCGAGCTGCTGGGTCAGGGTCTGCTTGGTCACCCGGATGCCCATCGAGGACAGCTCATGACGCCGCTGCGTGATCGGATTCCACACCAGGATATCGCCGTTCAGTCCGTGCATCGGACGTCCGTCGATCGAGTGGGTTTCGGTAACCCAGTCGTCGTAGTCGGCCGCGCGCATCTCGTGCGGGTAGCCGTCCTTGAGCGTCCAGCCGATGCCGATGATGAAGACCGCCTGGTGCTTCTGCAGAATCGCCGACTCCCGCAGCTTCCGCGGCAGGTTCGGGTACTGATCGAGCAGATCCTCGGCGTGGATGAAGTGCAGCTCCTCGGGCAGCGGCGGGCACTTCTTGTCGTTGAGCTTCGGGAATTCCTTCAAGAGCAGGCGTTCGGTTCCGACGATCACCTTCCAGATCTTGCGGACGGTGTCGCGCAGATACTCGAGCGTGCGCTGCTCGCTCGTCATCGACTTCTCCCAGTCCCACTGATCGACGTAGGAGCTGTGGTCGTGATCGAGGAAGTAGTCCTTCCGCACCGCGCGCATGTCGGTCACGAGGCCTTCGCCCGGCTTCATGTCGAATTGCTTCAGCGCCATCCTCTTCCACTTGGTCGCGGCCTGCACCACCTGAGCGGTGACGCGAGGGCTGATCCCAAGCCCGCAGGGGAAGTCGATCGGCGTGCGCGAGCCGTCACGGTCGAGGTAGTCGTTGACCCCGCTGTCGCGGTCGACGATGAGCGGAACCTCGACGCGGATCAGGTTCAGCTCCTTGCAGAGGCCGTCTTCGATGTAACGCTTGGCCGCGGCGATGGCGACCTGCGTCTCCTTGGGGCCGAGCAGCGTGTGGTAGTCCTGCGGCAGGATCTTCGCGACCTCCGGATAGGTGCTCACCCCCGGGCCGGCTAG
>CAZZAH010000157.1:0-8856 GCA_964652115.1 uncultured bacterium
CCCGAGCATCGAGAGGAAGAGCCAGAAGAGCGGCAGCTTCATGTCCCGCCCGATTAGGTACTTCCGAAGCACGTTGTCGATCAAGCTCACCACGAGCAGCCCCCATAGCCCGAGCCCGATCCCCGCGCCGATCCGTCCATCGAGATAAAGACCGATCGCGGTCGGCAACCAAACCGCCACCGGCCCGACGAAGGGAATGAGCGCCGCCACGAACGTGATGAGCATGAGGAGCACCGGAAAAGGCGCGCCCGCCACCGCGAAGCCCGCGCCGGCGAGAGCGGCCTGCGTTGCCGCGGTCAGGATCACGCCGCGAAAAACCGCGCTGATCGTGTCCCCCGCGATCGTGAGCAGGCGCCGCGCGTGCTCACGCTGAATCGGCAGGATCAGCTCGAGCTGCTCGATCCATCCCGGGCCATGCTTCAGAAAAAAGAAGAAGCCCAGGATCGCGACCACGCCCTGGTAGACCGCGCTCGGAATCCCCTTCGAGGCGATGCGGATCCGCTCGAGCAGCCACTCCTGCACCCATGCGACCAGCTGCTGGAGCTGGAGGTCGAGGCCGCTTGCCGGATCGACATGCTGGCCGCCCAACACGGGCACCAGGTTCTTCATCGGCGAGGTCTCGAGCCAGTGCGACACGCGCGCCAGCGACTCGGGACGAACCGCCTTTTGCAATCCGGGCCAGAGGTCGCGCAACTCGCCGATGAGCTGGAGCAGGAGCATCACCGCCGGAGCGAAGACGAGCAGGATCGCGAGCGCCGTGCTGATGAGGGCGGCCGCGCTCGCGCGATTGCCGATGCCGCGCCGAATCCGCCGGTGCAGTGGGTAGAAGAGCACCGCGAGCGAGCCTGCCCAGAGGAGCGAATCCAAGAACTGCGCGTAGATCGCGATCAGGAGCGCGAGGACCGAGACGGCGACCAGACCGAAGCCGAACGCGAGCAGACGACGCCGAAGCTCCATCACGCCGTCGATGGGCGCATCGGGGTTGGGCGCCGCGGGGTCGATCAGCGCGGGGCGGTCGATCGGCGATTTCGGATCGAGGCGCGGCGGTTGGTCGGGCGCCACCGTTCGTCCTTCCTGTGAGAACCCAGCTCGGCCGCGACGTCATCCGTCGATCGCGGCCCTTCCTCCCAAGCATGCATCGAGATGCACTTCACCATACTCGAGGAGAAAGCGGCGTCCACCTCTCGATCTGAAGCGATCGATCAGCTCGCTAAGCGCGCGCTCCGACCGCCCGCCGAGGCGACGACGCAGCGGCCGTTCCGCGAGGTGGAACGCGCGAAGTGCTTCGGGCGTCGGCGCCGACGCCTCGAAGGAACGCCAGCGATGGTAGGCCTCGACGCGCGCGAGGAAGCGCGCTTGTCGGCCCGGACGCATGAGGCTCGCCTCGTCCTCGATCGGCAACTGAGGCCATGCGTCCAGCACCGCCTTCGCGAAGAGCCCGATGCCCTCTCGTTTCGGACGGCCCTTCCCTCGCGCGGGCGCCGGCACGGGCCAGACCTTGACCCGCGCGGGTCCGCAGCTCGGCGAGTTGCGCTTGAAGACGTAGCCTGAGAGTCCGAGCGCCTCGAGCTCGCGCACACGGCGCGCGGCCCAGCGCTGCATCGCGGAAGTCAGATCGCGGCCCGAGTCGTTGCCTCGAAGCAACGGCTTCGCGGGATCACCCTCGAGTTGGATGGTCTCCCGCGGAACGCCGAGCCCCATCTCCACCTCGGGACAAACCGGCACGAGCTCGAAGCGACGCGCGAGCGTTCGCGTAACGAAGGCGAAGCGGCGGTCGGTCGCGTCGGGCCTGACCGCCGCTCCGAAGAGGCACGCGCTCACCCCGACGCGCGGCTTGATCGAAGGGAGCTTCACGCCAGATCGGTTCGGCTTCACGCCAGGCTCAGTGCGCCTCGCGACGGACGTATTCGTACTCGAACGGCTTGTCCTTGATCCCCTTCGAAGGCGGCGCGATCCAGCTCGCGATCTTCCCCGGCTCGTAGACGCCGTGCATGAGCGAGCGAACGTAGGCTTCGTCCTCGGGCGACGGGAGGAACTCGTACTTTCGCCGCTCGAACTCCTCGGCGCTCAGCAGGCGCCCCTCGGGATCGAAGGGCTGATTCGCGCAGAGACCGATCGCGCGATGGAAGCCCGAGCTCGGCAGGGTCAGCTTGAAGTCGATCCCCTGCTCCGCGATCGTCTTGTTCCAGCGATCGACGCCGCGTTGGCTGTCCTCGGAGTAGGCCCCGCGCAAGACCGCGTTCATTGCGTTCCGGAGCGGGACTTCCTTCATCGTGACCGACGACGCTCCCGGCGCGGAGACGGCGAAGGTCCCCTCGAGCGCGACGTGGTCCTCGAACTGCTTCTCGTACGCGCGCCCCTTCATCCCGCTGCCGAAGTAGAGCGCGGCGTTCGACGACTCCTCGCCGCCGAAGAGGTCGAGGGACACGGTGTACCAGCGATTGAGGTAGCGCTGAATCAGCGGCAGATCGACTCCGCCATGCTTCCTGACGTCCTCGCCCTTCTTCATCAGCTCGCAGGCGCGCTGGATGACGCGCATGACGCCGGTCTCGCCGACGAACATGTGATGCGCTTCCTCGGTCAGCATGAACTTGCAGCTTCGCGAGAGCGGATCGAAGGCCGACTCCGCCAACGACAACAACTGGTACTTGCCGTCCCGGTCGGTGAAGTAGGTGAACATGAAGAAGGAGAGCCAGTCGGAGATCGGCTCGTTGAAGGCGCCGAGGATGCGCGGCTTGTCGGGATTGCCGCTGCGCCGCTCAAGCAGACCCTCGGCCTCCTCGCGCCCATCGCTGCCGAAGTAGTTGTGAAGGAGGTAGACCATCGCCCAGAGGTGACGGCCTTCCTCGACGTTCACCTGAAAGAGGTTCCTGAGGTCGTAGAGCGAGGGGCAGCACTGGCCGAGCAGTCGCTGTTGCTCGACGCTCGCGGGCTCGGTGTCGCCCTGGGTCACGATCAGACGCTTCAGGTGCGTGCGCAGCTCACCCGGCACCGATTGCCACACCGGCTCGCCGTAGTGATCACCGAAGCCGATCCGCCGATCGGGCTCGGGATCGGTGAGGAAGATGCCCCAGCGGTAGTCGGGCATCTTCACGTGGTCGAAGTGCGCCCAGCCGTCGGTGTCGGCCGAGATCGCGGTGCGAAGGTAGATCTGATCGGCCTGGAAGCCCTCGGGTCCCATGTCGGACCACCAGCGAAGGAAGCTCGGCTGCCACTTCTCGAGCGCGCGCTGCAGCCGCTTGTCGGTCGAGAGGCCCACGTTGTTCGGGATCGACTCGTACTGATTGATCGTGCTCAAAGACTGGCTCTCCTCTTTCGCCGGGTCGTGGGTGGAACCGAGCCATGATGCCCGATGCGGCGCGTCGGGTTCATCCCTTCTTTCCGGCGGGTCGAGTGAGAACGGCTCGCACGCGGCAACGCAGGGCATGATCAAGATCGCACCGGAGCCGGACGATAATCCGCGGGTGGAGACCTCGCGATGACACTGCGCCGTGGAGCGAAGGACTGGACCGATGTTCGGACCCTGGCGGCGCTTCTGGCAAAAACGGCCAAGGCCGCGCGCCTCTATCCGCCCGCGCACGACGCGCGCCGCCGCTTGACCGATGAAGCTTTCTTCGTCTGCCACGAAATCCTGGAGCGCGCCGGGACCGTCTCCTTCACCATCGAGCCGATGCGGCTTCTGGTCGCCGGCACCGTCTCGCTCGAGGTGACCGATCGCGAGGAGCCCATCCCGGGAAAGCTCTGGTCGGGCGGTATCCGCGAGCTGACCTTGGAGCGCGGCGTTACGGCCGAGGACTTCCATCAGCTTCTGCTCTGCCTCTACCAAGCGGAGGCGGCGCGCACGAGCGGCCAGGACGATCTCTCGACGCTGCTTTGGATCGCGAACCTGCGCACTATCCGTCATCGAGGCGAGCCGCTCTCGGCCGACACCCGCGCCACGGTCCTGCCGGACGACCTAATGAGCGGGGGCTTTCAGGCGATCGACGCGGCGCTGCACGATCCGACGCAAGGCCACGAGGTCGAGGAGCTCTGCCAGCAGACGATGGAGCGCGTGCGCTCTCGACTCGACGACGCGGAGCCCGAGCTCTTCGTGCTGCGCGAGTCGGAGAAGGCGGCGCTTCGCGAGGAGCTCGCGGCGGAAGAGGCACCGGCGGCGGAGTGGGCCGGCCTCGCCGAGATCACACGCAGGCTCTTGCTGACGGAGCGTGAGCCCGAGGTGCTGCGCTCGCTGGTGGAGATGCTGCGAACGCGGCTCCACGCTCAGCTGTCCGAAGGGACCTTGGCGGAAGCGGCCGACGTGGCCACGATCCTGCGCGAGACCGCGGCCCTGCCCGAGCTCGATCCCGAAGCGCATGCCGCGATCGATCGCACGCTGTCACTCGATCTCGAGCCTGGTGTCTTCTCGGCCCTCATTCGTCAGCTCGACGTGCCTAACGGGACCGCGAGCGCGGAGCTCGACCGGCTCTGTCAGGCGCTTCCGCCCCACGCCATCTCGAACCTCTGCGAGATCCTGGGGCAGCTCGAGACCGCCGCCGCGCGGTATCGCGTGATCGAGTGCCTGATCCCGATGTCGAGCGAGCACATCGATCTGCTGAGCCCCTTCCTGCGCGACCCGCGCTGGTATCTCGTGCGGAACGTCGCCCTCATCTTGGGCGAGATCGGCAACGCCGAGGCGGTCGACTCGCTGCGCGGCGCGATGCGCCATCAGGAGCCGCGCGTGCGCAAGGAAGTGCTGAAGGCGGTCGGTCAGCTCGGCGGATACAAAGCGCGCGGCATCCTTGCTCACGCGCTCAAAGACCGTGATCCGGCGCTTCGGACCTGGGCGGCGCGCAACCTCGCCAACCTCGGCGTCGACGGTGCGGCGCCGCTGCGCGAGATTCTCGAGGAGAAGGACTTCGCTCGCCGCGGGATCGAGGAGCAGCGCGCGTTCTACGAGGCCTACGCCTACGCGGCGCGCGAGGAGGCGGTCGCGTACCTCGCGAGCCTGCTCGAGCCGCGCGGACTATTCCGCGCGCGACTGGCCGACCATCTTCGCGCGGCGTTGCTGCAAGCTCTCGGATGGGCCGGCGGTCCGGTGGCGGAGAGCATCCTGGAGACACATCGGAACGATCGCTCACCCGAGCTGCGCTCGGCGGCGGAGACCGGGCTGGCGCGCCTCCACGGCGGTCCCGAGCTGCGAGGAGAGGCGGCATGAGCGCGATCGATCCCAAGGCGACGCGACCGGCGGAGAACGACGGAGCGCAACGCCTGGGGCGAGAGCTCGCGCGCACCATCGTGCACGCGCTCCGCACGGTTCGCACGCACGGCCCTCAGAATCAGGTCTCGACCGCCGCCGTCGCCGCGATGGTGCAGAACCTCAATCGGGCGCTGCAGCTCGACGGGAATCTCGAGCTCCGCGTCGACGATCACACGCTCCACCTAGGCGACGTCCGCATCACCCCTCCTCCGATGGAGCAGCGCGCGGTCGACCTGCTGGTTTCGGAGCTCACCGGCCGAGGGATCGGCGCGCTCAGCCTCCTCGGTCCCATCTCGCCGGAAGAGGCGTGGCATTTCCTGCGCGTGGTTTCGCGCTACGAGCCAAGCGATCCGCATGTCTACTCGAAGCTGGTCGCCGAGCTGGACCAAGGGCACACCGTGGTGCGCCTCTCGCCGCTCCATCGCGCGGCGGGAGATGGCACAGGTCCAGGCGTCTTGCCCGCGAACGCGGACTCGACCGGACCGGCCTTCCAATTCGACTGGGGCGAGCCGACCGGCGCGACGACCGCGGCGGCGCGCACGAAGCCCGAGCAGTCCGCCGCGCTGACGCGCACTACCTTGGCCGCGGCGGTGAGCCTGTACGAAGCGAACCTGCTTGCGGTGCGGCGAGGCGAGCACCTCGACCCATTGCGCGCGCGGCAGGTGCTTCGCGCCCTCCTCGAGGCGGCGGAGGCGGACCCAGCGGCGCTCCTCGCGATCGCGGCGCTCCGGCCGAGCGCGAATCGGGCCGCGCGCCACGCGGTTCATACCGTGATCTACTCGGTGAGCATCGGTCGCCGACTCGGCCTTTCGCGCGCGCAGCTCTTGGATCTGGCGCTCGGCGCGTACTGGCACGACCTCGGTGCGGCCGCGCTCTCGCCGTCGCTGCTGGGAAAGGCGACCGGACTGACCCAGGAAGAAGAGCGCCAGGCCGTAGACCACACTCGTCTCGGCGCGCGCGCGATTCTTCGGGGCTGCGGCCTCTCCCGCACCGCCTATCGCGCGATGCTGGGGGCGTCCGAGCACCATCTCCCGTTCCGACCGGCCGCGGTCGACCCGGCGGCAAGCACGGAGAGCAGCGCACGGCCCCATCTCGCGGCGCGCATCATCGCGGTCGCCGACGCCTACGACTCGCTCGTCACCGGACGCGCGCGGGCGCCCCTCACGCGGCAGCAAGCGTTGGCGCTTCTTCTCTGTCAGTCGGGGCGTCGCTACGACCCGGACGTCTTGAAGTGCTTCGCCGGACTCATCGGCCTCTATCCGATCGGAAGCGCGGTGCGCCTGATGAGCGGACAGGTCGGCGTCGTCGTGCGCGTTCCCGAGGATCCAAGGCGCTGCCATCGACCGACCGTGCTGCTACCTCAAGGCTCCCCCGCCGGCGTTCGATCGTCCGATGGGACAGCGAAACCGCCCGAACTCGACCTCTCGGCGGCGGACCAGGATGGGATCTTTCCCGACGAGATCGTCGCCACGTTCGAGCTCGAAGAGGCCGAGCTGGCGCAGATCCTCGCTTAACCTCGATCTAAGCAACCGCGCACGCTCTCGCGCGAAAAGTGGCCATTCGATCGGTCTGCTCCGTTCACCTAACGCGGAGCAGCTTCTTTGTCGTCTCCTCCTCGTCCACCCGCAGTCGCGCGAAGTAGACCCCCCCGCTCACCATGCGGCCCTCGTCGCTCCGCCCATCCCACGTGACGGAGTGGAAGCCCGGTTCGGCCGCGCCGTTGAGAAGTCCACGGACCCGGCGGCCGACGACATCGATAATCTCGAGGCTAACTGAGCCCGCGCCCGGGGCCAGTGCGTAGGATACGCTAGTGCTGAGACGAAACGGGTTCGGCGCGGTGTCGGTCAAACCGGAGCGAGCCGGAATGCTAGCGAAGGGATCGACCGACGCGACACCGAGACCAGGGTTCAGCACTATATCGTCGATGTACCAACCTTCGTAGCGCACGCTGCGGTCAGCTCCGAGCCGGAATCTGAGCTGCACGGTTCGCCCGGCGAAGCTCGACAGATCAAACTGCGCCAGCTCCCAGTTGTGAGCGCCCGACCAGCAAGGCGTCCCGACGGGGAATGGAGTCGATCGTCCCCCAATGATGGCGTGCGAGTAACCGCCCGCAGGATCGATGCGACTCCACACCTGGCCCGAGTTGGTGGAAATCTCCACGAGCGCACCATCTCGGGCCCCACCCGCGCCGACGTTACCTTCCCACTGGAGATCGATCCAGTGGTAGAAAGACAGGGTCGCCATTACCGACAAAGTGACGGGCGCCGAAACTAAAATTGCATCGGTGAGGTCCAGGTACGGCTCCATCTGCGCTCCGCCACATTTCCAAGAAGTCGTACCGCCGGAAGTGTGATTTCGGAAGGTCTCCAGGTGCCAGCCGTCGGGTCGAGACGTTGTCGTGGACACGTGCGTCATATCTTGATCACCGTGCTCCACATCTTCATTCCAATCGTGCGTGATGGGAAAGGCTAAGTACCCCGTCGAGGGTACATAAGTCACATTGGGTATCGTCGCCCCGTCGACAACCTCGATTCGATATTCGATTGACTGTCCCTCGGAAACGGAGCCGGTGAACGGCCCCAAGTAGACGTTCCCCGGACTTCCCGCCAGCGCGAACTCGGGCTGCGCCACGCCGTCAATCTTCCACTCGACCTTGACGTCTTCGATGCCGAGGTTGTCGGTCGCCGTCGCCTGAACGCGCGTGGGCCACATCGCCGCCGCCCGGGGGCCGATGGCCGCATGCACGACGGTCGGGGGCGTGCCATCAATCGCGACCTGGAAGGTGAACTGGTTCGCCGGAGCCTCGGCGGGAAGTACGGAATGCCCGATCGGCGAATGCGTACCGCCAGAAATGAAGTACCGCACCTCGGTTCCCATCGGCTGCGGCGGAATCATTCCGACCAGCTCGCGGATTCCACCGGTCGGCGTCATCGCGATGCGGGTCGGCCCGGTCACCATCGGCCCGCCGATCGGACCCGTGCTGTAATAGACGCCACAAGAGTCGGCCAGTAGTGTAGCCGGCGAGGAGAAGACCGCTCTTACCTCATAGGGCTGCGAGGTCGACTCCGAGTCAAGAAGCGGCGTATGGAGAATGGACAGCGCGTACCCGGGCCCAATGTTGTGGAGCCGAAACGCCGGGACGATCATGTCGTCATGCGGTGTGCCGTCGACCAGAGTGCCGTTGTCATCGTCCAAGGCAAGGAGGTCCAGATAGTATCCTTCGTAGGTCGGCTGTCGACCGTACATCGCCGCATGGAAAAGATGATCGGCCAGCGCGACGCCGACAGTCTGCCCGAGGTCATTTGCCAGGTTTACGCGCATGTGCCAGAGCGCGCCGGCTATGACTTCCCCCTCGCAGTGAGTACTGCCGGCGCACTCCGGAGCGGGATACTGTCGGTTGTTATCGCATGTGCGCAGTGATCTACCGTCGACATAAAAATCGCGACCGATCACGGGCTGATCGGTGATGGTTGCCGCATGGTAGTCCGCGAAACCCTCCTGTTGGCTGCTGGTCGGCACGCCAGGTGCATAGGTGAACTGATTATCTCCGTGTCCGTACTCGTGATAAATGACGTCCGCGATCTGACCGGTATTGTTGCAGCCATTCCCGGCAACAAAGC
>CAZZAH010000158.1:0-8851 GCA_964652115.1 uncultured bacterium
TCGAGCTCGAAGCGCGCGAGCCGCTCAGGATGGGACGCGAGTTCGGGCGGCAGCAGCTTCAGCGCGACGTCCCGGCCGAGCCGGAGGTCCTTCGCACGGTAGACCTCTCCCATTCCGCCCGCGCCGATCGGAGCGACGATTTCGTAGGTTGCGAGCCGCGCGCCTGGGGAAAATCTCATCGGACCAGTTTACATGCAGTCGCCTGGTCTCGTCGCTCATGGTCCGCCTGCCTCGCCCGATAACCAGTAAGTATGAGGACTTCACGCCTTCTCGCCCCGCTGCTTGGGATACTCGCCTTCGCCGCTTGCAACGGCGACCATCGCCCCACGACCTTCGGACCGGAGGGGGGCGTCGACCCGCCGCCCGGTGGCGTCGATCGGTTCAGTCACACCCCGATCGACTTAGCGTTGACCGGCACGATCACCCCGCTCGGCAACCTCAATCCGCCGGGACACACGACGCCCTCCGATCACGCCTACATGTACGCGGTCGACTTTGATCACTATCCGGTGCCGGTCGACACGTTGGTGCGGACGGTCTATGCACCGGCGACCGGCGCGGTGAACTTCATGCTGCTCCAGCCGAGCCACGACTGGAAAGTGCAGTTCGTGATGACGCGGGAGATGTCCTACTACCTGGATCACATCCAACCGCGCGCGGGGCTCAAGGTGGGCGACATCGTGCAGGCGGGCGAGATCATGGGCACGACCAACCGGGGCGGAGCAATCGATCTCGGCGCGTGGGACCGGCGCGTGACGCTGGCCGGTCTGCTGGTGCCTGCACGGTACGGCGAGCAGACGCTCCACGCGGTGACGCCCTGGGCCTACTTCGAGGAGCCACTCCGCTCGGCGATTTATGCTCGGCTGCGCCGTGCGCCGGATGCGGCCGAACGTGATGCACGGATCGACTTCGGCATCGCCGGCCGGCTCTCGGGCGATTGGTTTCACGCGTCCTTGCCGCGCGGTTACGAAAGCTCGGGCCCTCTTGGGTGGCCGAAGACGCTCGCCTTCGTCTATGACTACTACGACCCGACCAAGGTCAGGGTATCGATCGGCGGTACCATCGCTCCGCCCGGCATCTGGACGATTCCGGACGAGGCTCCGCGCCCGGCCGACGTTTCGGTCGCGTCCGGCACGGTGATCTATTCGCTCCTCTACACGGAAGGCCGAACGCAGTCGGGGCTAATGCTCGTTCGCATGCTCGCGCCCGACTCGATCCGCGTGGAAGTCTTCTCCGGCGCGGACATCCGTGCTGCCGAGTTCGACGCCGGGGCGCAGATCTACGTGCGCTGAGGTCTTCTCACCGCCGACGCCTGCCTCTCCGAAAAGAAGCTCGTCGTGCAAATTAGAACTGACAATTCTAGCTTGCTCATCCGCGCAAACCGCGGAACGGCCCAGTCCTTCGGCAACTAAATTTAGCGGATGGAGCTCCTCCCAGCGGCGCGCTCGAAGCTCCGCTTGTTCACTCGGAGGCGCACTTCGTCCGAGAGCGATGGCGACCGATCGGACACTCTCCACCCAGCGTAGGTTGGCCCCGGTACGACTCGCTACGTCGCCACGGCGTCGGGCGAGAACCGCTCCGGCAGAGGTGAGCACGAGGATGCCACCTGGAAGCGCGGAGAACGACTCGCTAAGATCTGCCTCCATGCCTCAAAGGACTGGGATCGCCCTACTCATCGTTCTCGCCGTCTTCGCCGTGGGGCGCTTCGTTCCCGGCGTCGGGACGTGGGGCTTCAGCCATCTGGCCTATCTGCCCGCTTGGATCTTTGGCCTTTGGCTCGCCGGTGCAGGAATCCTGGTCTGGCCGCGCGCGTCGAGATGGATCGCGGGCATCCTCTCTGGCCGCGCCTCGTCCTTCCTGCTCGAGTCCAAGTTCGCGTATCCGGCGGTGGCCTGCGCGTCCGGCCTTCTCTTCGCCGTCTTGGGCCGCCACACGCACTTTCTCGGTGACGGCACCTGGCTCTCCGCCAGCGTGGCCAGTGGACAGCAGTTCCACTTCTTCGACTTCGTCGACTACCGCATCCACGTTCTCGCGTATCAAGCATTGGCAGGGCGCGTGCCCGCTGATGTGTTGTATCGCGTTGGATCGGTCGGCGCCGGGATCGTGGCCTCAGTGGTTCATCTCGCGCTCGTGCGCCGGCTCTCGTGGGAACGCTGGCGTCGGACCCTGGCCTACTTGGTCCTCTTCTGCGTTCCGCCGGTCGTTCTCTACTTCGGGTATGTGGAAAGCTACAGCTTCCTCTTCGTGGCACTCACGGCCTTCTTCGTCGCCGGCATCCTGGTCTGCCAGGAGCGACTGCCGCTGTGGGTCGCCTCCGCGTTCTACGGCGTGGGCCTCTTGCTTCACCTCAGCGCGCTCTTCTCCTTGCCCGCGTTGCTCTACCTCGGTTGGGTCGCTCCGCGGAGATCACTGGGCAATCGCCTGCTTCAGACGCTCGCGCCACCGCTGCTCGGTATTCTCCTCGGGGTTTTGCTCTACATCATCTCCGGGTATGATCTTGCTCGTTTCCAGCGAGAGTTTCTGCACTCGGAGCAAGGCCGGAGCATTCTCCTGCCGCTTACGGGAGAGCGCGGGGCCGTGTCCGTGCTGCACGGCAAGGATCTGTTAAACCTAGTGCTCCTGACCGCGCCGGCATGCCTCGTCGTCTGCCTGTTCGAGACCCGGCGGATTGCGCGTTGCTTCCGATTGCTGCGCCGCACCCGGAGTGCTGGATCGCGTGAGGATCTGGCGCCGGCCGAAGAGGCTCCAGGCGATATCCTCGCGACCAGCTTCCTCGTGATTCAGATCGCGAGCGTTGCCCTCGTGCGTCTGCTCGTCGACGCGAAGCTGGGAGGGGCGAAGGACTGGGATCTCGTCGCGGCCCAGAGCGCCGGCCTCCCTCTGCTCGCTACCTTGGTTCTCGGGGGCTCGACGCTTCAACGCGCCGGCGTGGCGTCCGCCGGCATCGGTGAAGAGAAGGCCAGGCTGGACGCACCGAGTTCTCCCGGTGGCCTCATCGCCCCGAGCGAGGAGCGCGCTCCGACACTGGCGGGCCTCGTACTCGGAGTGTGTTGGCTCACGACCGTCCCCTGGATCGTGCTCCAGAGCTTTGAAGATCGCTCGATCGCGCGCCTGATTGAAGTCACCGCCGACGCGCCGCCCGATACGCGAACGTACAATCTGGAAGAGGTCGGACGGTACTACCGCGATCGAAAGGAGTACGAGCGGGCGATCGTTCTCTACGAAGAGTGTGTTCGTCGAGCACCGGCCTACGCCCGACTCCGCGCCCAGCTGGGAACGCTCTACTCCTTGCAGGCGGATGTCGGGCGGGCAGAAGAGCAGTACCGGCAAGCGCTCCGCCTCGATCCCGACACCGAGCTCGCGCTGCAGATGCTGGCCGAGATCGAGCTGGCGCGGGGAGACTCTAAGAGTGCGCTGGAGCATGCGCGACGACTGGTCGGGGTGAAGCCGGAGCCTGCCGTGTATTGGGACCTCCTCGGACGCGCGGCGGAAGCGGCCGAAGCATGGGGGGAAGCGGCGCGTGCCTGGAGCGAATTCGGTCGCCGCGCTCCTTCGATGGAGGCCGATCGTCAGCTTGGTTTCGCCCTGCTCCACGCCAACGATCCGGCGTCTGCCGCGACTTACCTCCGGAGAGCGCTCGCAGCAGGAGCGACCGATCCCGGGACTTCGCTCGCGCTCGCGTGGGCTATCGTGCAGTCGGCCTCGAGTGGCTCAGAGGCGACGCGCCGGCGCGCCGATCTTGACGAAGCCGAACGCCTGCTGCGGGCACTCCTGCGTCAAAGTCCGGGAGACGCGGAGGCGACGGGCCTCCTGGAGCAACTCCGGGCGCTTCGCGGATCGGCGCCGTAGCCAGATGGAGAGCTGGGCCGTCACTTCTCCCGAGAAAGTCGCGGCGCGGTGGCTCGAGCTAGTTCACGCTCTCCTCACTTCGCCTTGAGCTCCGCCCGCGCGACCAGCTTCTCCCACTTCGCCGTCCCGTCCTTCGCGCACGCGACGAACGTAACGGTCCGCTCCTTGCGCGGCCCGGCAAACTTGAGCAACCCATAGCTGTGCTCGAGAAGCAGCGTCCCCTCGACGCGATTCGGCAGCTCCCACTCCGCGTCGGTCGGCTTCATGTTCGCGATCCCCGCGGTGATCGACGAGCTGGTGAAGTCGTAGAGCGGATAGCCGCCATCGGGCACGATGCGCGTGAGCTCGCTTCGATGGCGGTCGCCGGAGATGAAGATCACACCTTCGATCTTCCGTGAGACGATCCAATTGAGGAGATCGGCGCGCTCGGTGGGGTAGCGGCCCATCGTTTCGAACTTGCCGACATCATTCAGCACCTGATTGCCGCAGGCGACGACCTTGAACGCCGCGTCCGACGAAACGAGCCCTTCCTTCAGCCAGCGCATCTGCGCCTCGCCGAGCATCACCTTATCGTCGCCGTCCGGCCACTCGTCCGGCATGCGGTAGTAGCGGTCGTCGAGCAGGAAGAAGTCGACATCCTCCCAGCGAAAGCGTTGATAGACGCCGGGCGCCTCGCGCGTGCCGTAGACCGGCGCCGGCCAGTAGAGGCCGAAGGTCGCGAGCGAGTAGTCCTTCAAGGAGTAGGTCTTGTCGGCGTCGTTCGGACCGTAGTCGTGATCGTCCCAGGTGGCGTAGTGCTGTGTGCAAGCGAGGAACGCCTGCAGCTCCGGCAAGGTGCGCGTGTGACGATAACGATGGCGGATACCGCCGGGCGCATAGAAGTCAACCTCGCGTGTATAACAGTTGTCGCCGAGCCAGACCATCAGGTCGGGCTTCTGCGCCGCCATCGTGGTCAAGATCTCGTACTCGCTGCCGTAGGGCTTGCCCGGTCGGTCGTAAACCGCCTCGTTCACATAGAGGCAGGAGCCGATCATCGCGGTGAAGGCCGGCGGATCGTTGCGCCACTCCCAGAGCGGCTGTGTCTTCACCAGGAAGTCGTAGAGCCGCTTGATCTGCTTCCCCTCGATCCACACTTCGTAGCGATAGGTGGTGCCGGGCTCGAGGTCGTCGACGACGAACGTTGCGATGTGGTCGTTCGCGCGAAGCGTGTGAATTGCCGGCGGGACGAGCGGCTTCGCGTCCGAACCTTCGACGCGGAGGCGAAGCTCGACGTCACGCTCGTCGCGCGTCTGGAGCCAGATCGTCACCGTGCGGAGCGCCGACCAGGCGGGCATCGGGCCGGCGGCGAGAGCGTCTTCGGTCTGGCCGATGGCCGCGGACCCGAGCACGAGCCGCGGGGCGGAGATCGAAGCTTCCGCCGATGCCGCGAGCACGAACGCCGCGCACATCACCATCGCGCGGAGTGCGCGCAAACTCAGCGAATTCATCAACCCCTCCTCCACCCCCGCACCCGGTCCTATCGAGCCTTGCTCCTGGGCGCGCAGCTCGCGCACAGGCCGTAGAGCACCACCTCGTGATCATCGAGCCGGAAGCCGCGCGGCACCGTCGCCTCGAAGTTGCAGACCTCGACCTCGAACACGCCCTCGCACTTCCGGCAGTGGAAGTGGTGGTGATGGTGCTTGCCCGAGATCTCGTAGCGCGTGTTCTCGCCCGGGAGGTCGACCGGCACGATCTCGCCGCTTTCGACCAGCTCCTTGATCGTGCGGTAGACGGTGGCGATGCCGAGGCGAGGGACCGACTCGAGCGCCGCGTCCAGGACCTCGCGCGGGCCGAGCGGCCGTGAGGCGCGAGCGAACGCTTCCTGAATCGCGTGCCTCTGTCGAGTGTTGCGCTGCATGGCGAGGTCAATGTAGTCAACTCGGACGCGGGCGGGGAGTGCGAATCGGCGCGCGGGACGTGTCTTTTGTGGACGGATCGCTCGCCATGTCCTATCAAAGTGGTTCAGGCCCGAACGGAAGGAGCTCCATGACCGCCCTGCCCATCAAGCTCGATCGCGACCTCGTCTTCCTCGATACCGAGACGACCGGCACCGACCTCACGATCGATCGCATCGTCGAGATCGCGATCGTGCGCGTCCGTCCCGACGGCGAGCGGGTCGAGTACCGCACGCTGGTCAATCCGGAGATGCCGATTCCCGAGGAGTCGCGTCGCGTGCATGGGATCTCCGACCGCGACGTCGAGGGCGCACCGACCTTCATCGAGCTCGCGCCGACCCTGCTCCAGCGGCTGCACGACGCCGACTTCTCCGGCTACAACATCCTTCGCTTCGACCTGCCGCTCCTTCGCAACGAATTCCAGCGCGCGCGGATCGAGTGGAGCATCGAAGGCTCGCGCGTAATCGACTCGCAGGTCATCTTTCATCGGATGGAGCCGCGCGATCTGAGCGCCGCCTACCGGAAGTTCTGTGGCAAGCCGCTCGAGGGTGCGCACGGTGCGCTCGCGGATACGATCGCCTCGGTCGACGTGCTCTTCGGCGAGCTCGAGCACTACGCCGACCTGCCGCGCGACATCACCTCGCTCGACGCGATGTTCAACCCGGTCGATCGCCGCTTCGTCGATGGCGGCCGGAAGTTCAAGTGGCGCGACGGCGAGGTCTGCTTCAACTTCGGCAACCATCGCGGGCGCCTGCTCCGCGAGATCGCCCTGAACGAGCCGCACTACCTCGACTGGATCATCGGGAAGGACTTCCCGGCCGACGTGAAGAAGCTCGCGAAGGACGCGCAGAAGGGGATCTTCCCGGAGCCGCCGCCGGAGGTCGCGGGCGACGCCGCCGCGCCGGCCTCGCATGGCGCTACTGCCGGCGAGATTCCGAGTGGTGCGGTCGAAGCGAAGGGCGCCTCCACCACACAACCGAGTGCGGCCAATCCGCCGCGCGGCTCGCAGCAATCGATCGACTTCCGGCAAGGTTAGGATGACGAACGAAGAAGGCGGCACGCGCGGCGCCTGGATGATCATGGCGGGCGGATGGGCGTCGCTCCTCGCGGTGGCGGCGGGCGCGTTCGGCCGTCACTTCCTCGAATCGCGGCTGGACGAGCACGCACTCCAGATCTTCGACACCGGCGCGCGTTACCAGATGTACCACGGGCTCGCGCTGCTGCTCGTGGCCGCGCTCGCACCGCGGCTCAGCGGCTCGAACGTGACGCTCATCGGGCGCCTCTTCGTCGCCGGGATCATCATCTTCTCCGGCAGCCTCTACGCGCTCGCGCTCAGCGGCGTGAAGATGCTGGGCGCGATCACGCCGCTCGGCGGCATCTGCTTCTGGATGGGATGGATCCTGCTCGTGCGCGCGGGGCGGCGAATGCTGGCCTAGGCCTGCACTGCCGCCCCAGGAGACTTCACTGACCTCGCGCTACTTGAATCTCGACTTGATCGAACCCCAGGTCGTCCGCCGCGAAGCGACCGGGGTTTGGCACACGTCCGGCTGACAGGGCGCGTTGTCGCCGAGGTAAGAGCCGCCAAACGTCGCGCAATCCTCCGCGCTGAGGGTGGCGCAGAGCGACTGGTCGACACAGCATCCGCCCGTTGCCGGCGCCGGCGGCTCGCAGGTCGCGGGATTGCAGCTCATGCCTTCGCCCAAGTAGTCCCCGTCGCACGTCGTCGCGGTCGTGAGGATGCAGGTGTGATCTTCCATGCAGCACGCGCCGTAAACCGGGCCGCAGGGACTCGGATCGCAGCTGGTGCCATCGCCTCGGTAGGTCCCTTGGCAATGCGGTCCATCGATGACGAAGCAGTTGCCGAGAGGTGTGCAGCACCCGCCGGTCGTCGGCACCGGCGTACACGGATTGGGTTCGCACGAGGTGCCGTCGCCGAGATATGCGCCCTCGCAAAAAACCCTTTCGAGGATCGAGCACGTTCCGTCATCGAGGCAGCACGCGCCGTCGGGAGGTGCGCAAGGGTTGGGGTTGCAGGTCGATCCATCCCCGAGATACGTGCCGCCCGCGAACGCGCAGTCGGATGCGGTGCGCACATCGCAGCCCGCGCCTTCGAAGCAGCAAGCTCCGCTCCCCGGATGAAAGCAGGGATCCGGCTCGCAGAGCGTTCCGGGAAGGTAGAACTCGCCTCCGACGGAGTCGCACTCGAACCAGGTTAGAAGCGTGCAGCTTCCGTCCTGGAGACAGCAAGCACCTGGGGCCTGGTCACAGTAGAGCGGAGAGGGTGGACAGAGGTTCCACTCCGCAAAGAACTGACCGCCACGCGAAACGCAGGTCGTTTCAGTCATTAGCTGGCAGGTGGCGTCCGGCAGACAGCAGGCGCTGTGAGCTTCCGCGCATTGGATCGTGTAGCTCACGTTCACGGGTCCGCCGGAGTTCTGTCCCTTCGAATCGAATACGAGGTAGAGCTGCTGATCGCTCGGTGACGTGTAGAAGAGGCTCTCCACGCCTCCAGGGCCGGTCGCGTCGGCGCCCGCGACGCAGCTTCCGGCCGGATCGGCGCAGTCAGCGAGCAGATAGACGACGCAGTCGATCGCCGCCGAGCACACGACCGTCAGTTGATCGCCGACACTGAGGTACACGCCGATCGCCACATCGCGGCCGTCCGCTCCGCTCGGTACGCAGGAGCCCGCGCCCGGATCGTAGTCGTTGCTCGCGTCGAAGGTGTCGAGGTCGCCTTCCCCCTGGCTGCATGGCTCGAGCGAGATCTCCGAGCATCGGTCGAGTGGTGAGTCCTCGGCCGATGCCGCATCGACGCCGGGAAGAAGGCGCGAGGCCCGCGTGGTCGTGGAGCCAAGAGTCAGTGCGAGCAGCACGGCCGCGGCGATGCCGAGTCCGCGACGTTCCATTCGGCGGGGCGATGTCTTCAACATGGCGATCTCCCGAGGATGCCGCCCGTAGGCGGATGACCCAAGTCGGCGAAGAGGCCATCCCTTCGTCGTCGATCGCATCCTCGGGGCCGCCTCCCAAAGCGCGCCCAAAGCCGGATCAAAAAAGACGCAAAAGAGAGG
>CAZZAH010000159.1:0-8841 GCA_964652115.1 uncultured bacterium
GCACTGAACGATCCGCCCACGTAGAGGTTGTCTCCATCGACCGCGAGCGAGGAGGCGACCGGGAACGAGCCTCCATAAACGCCGCTGCCGAGCGCGTGCCAGCTCGTCCCGTCCCAGCGCGCGATATTCTCGCAAGACACTCCGCCCGCGCTGGAGAAGCGGCCCGCCGCGATCAGATCGCCATGGTAGACCGCGAGAGCGCGAACCTCTCCATCGATGCCCGAGCCGAGAGCCTGGTAGGGACCGCTGTACGCCACGATGTTGTTGCACGGGAGTCCGTCGGCTTCGGTGAAGGCTCCCCCGACGATGAGCTTCCCCTGCCAGACCGTCATCGCGTTCACCCACTCGCCGTTAACGCCGACGCCGCCTCCGACGTCGACCCAATCGGCGCCGGTCCAGCGACCAATGCCCTGCAGCGGGGCGCTCTCGTTTCCAAAGTACCCGCCGATGTAGAGCTGGTTGTTGTACACCTGCAGGCAGGTCGGCGAATTGCCGACACCCGAGCCCATCGGTTCGAAGGTGCCCCCGGGCGAGGAGAGCTTCGCGACGCGCAGGCAAGGCCCCGAACCCGCGAAATCGAACACTCCGCCGATGATGAGCTCATTGTTAAACACGGTCGTCGTCGTCACGGTGTTGTTGGTGCCGCCTCCGAGCATCGCCCAACCACCGCCATCCGTGGCCGCGACATAGGAGAACTCGAAGAACTCCCCGCCCGCCACGATCAAACCGTTCCAAGGCGTGAGCTGCCAGACTCGCGCCGAGAGCCCGGTCGACATCGGATTCCAGGAGCCGCCTTGCCAGCTCGCGACGTGGTTGAGCCCCGAGCCGGTGAAGTCGCCGCCGAGGTAAAGCGCCGGTGAGTTGACCAGCAGGGTAGCGACGTACTCGTTCAGAGGGTTCGCGTTGAAGGTGTTCAACCAATGCGAATCGGGGTCGACCCCCGTGCCGGACAGGATTACATCGCTCGCGCAGCCGGTACGGACGATGCAATCGTCGTCCTGGAACGCATCGGGCGAGTAGCGAACCACCACCGTCCGCGACTGTCCCGCGGTCAAGCTATAGGAACCGCCGCCGGAGTCGAGCGAGTAGGTCGGGCAGGGATCGAGGCTGACGCTCCCGGTCAGGGTTCCGCCGCCTGAGTTCGTGATCGAGAAGCTCCGCGTCGGCGCTTCACCTGAATCGACCGGACCGAAGGCGATCGAGTTGGTCGAGAGCTCGCATAGCGGGGCGAGGAGTCCCGTCCCCTGGAGGATCACGTCATCGCAGGTGGTGCCGAGATCGAGGAAGCAGGTCTGCGGTCCGGGATCCTGCGGCGCGAAGCGCACCGTCACCTGAACCGATTGATTCGAGGTAAGGGCGAAGGAGCCGGTGCCCTCGGGGAGCAGATAGTCCGGGCACCCTGTGATCGAGGGAAGGCCGGTGAGCGTGCCACTGCCGACGTTCGTGATGGTGAACGAACGCTCGACGGAGTCGCCGACCGGCGTGTCGGGGAAGTCGAGCTCGGTCGGATCGAGGACGCAGATCGGGTTCTCGAAGCCGGAGCCGTGGATCGACACGTCGGAGCATTCCGCGCCGGTCGAGAGCACGCAGTCGTAAGCGGCGGGCGCGGTCGGGATGAAACGAACCGTGACCTCGACCGACTGATTCGGGCCGAGGGTGTACTCGATCGGTCCGCCCACGACCACGAATTCAGGACAGAACGGCTGCAGGACCGTTCCGCTCAAGCTGCCGCCGCCGATGTTGGAAAGGGTGAAGCTTCTCGTCAGCTCGTGGCCCACCTCGACCGATCCGAAGTCGAGGTTGACGTTCGAGATCTGGCAGAGCGGAGCGGCGGTGCCGGTGCCGTGAAGTTGCACGGTGCCGCAGGCCGTTCCCGCGTCGAGCGTGCAGTCGTAGTCGACCGTCTCCGTCGGGGTGAAGAGCAGAACGATCTCGCGCGATTCGTTCGGGCCGAGCGCATAGACCCCGGTCCCGCTCGAGATGTCGAAGCCGACGCACGAGGGATCCACGATCTCGCCCGCGAGGCTGCCGCCGCCGACGTTCGTGATGGTGAAGCTTCGCGTCAGCTGCTGATTCAGCTCCACCGAACCGAACTCGATCGCATTGGTCGAGAGCTGGCAGACCGGTGCGAGCGTTCCATCGCCGCTCAGATCGACGAAGAGGCCACAGCCGGATGCGAAGACGCAGGTGTCGAGGCCGACATCGTTCGGTTGATAGGAGACCACTACCTGTCGCGTTTCATTCGTCGCGAGGTTGTACACGCCGAGACCGCTCGTGATCGTGAACTCGGCGCACGACAGCTGCTCCACCGTGCCTTGCAGAGTTCCGGTGCCCGGATTGGTGATCGTGATCGTGCGCTCGGTCGCGCTGCCGACGGCGTGAGGGCCGAAGTCGATCGAGAGCGGGTCGACCTGGCAGACGGGCGAGTCGGCGCCGATGCCGGACAAGGGGAGCGGGCTACAGCTCGTCCCCAGATCGAGGACGCAGGAGCGCACGTTTGATCCGGTCGGGGCGAAGCGGACCGAGACCTGAACCGTGTCGTCCGGGCCGAGCGCGAAGCTCGAGCCGCCGGCCACGATCGCGAAATCGATGCAGCCTACGTCGAGCGACGGAAGGCCGAGCAGCGTTCCGGTGCCGATGTTCTGGATTCGAATCGTCGCGGTCGAATCACTACCCACTTCGACGAGGCCGAAGTCGAGCGCGGAAGGCGTGACCTCGCAGACCGCGACCTCATCGAAGGTGCGCGCGGTCGCCTCACCGGAGGAAAGGGACGTCAAGCCGTCGGCGTTTGCGCGCAGACGGTAGGAATGGATCGTCGAGGGTTGGAGTCCTTCGTCGTCGAAGAGGCGCAGCGCGCCCGAGATCGTGTTGATGAGGACCCAGTCGCCGCTCCCTTGCCGGCGCTCGATCGCGAAGCTCTCCGGATCGGGCGTGGCGAAGCTCCAGGTCAGGCGAATCATCCTGGTCGAGAGCGCCGTGGCAACGACGGAGCGCGGCCGCGGTACGCCGGTGTGGACCGTGACCTCGTTCGAAGGCTCCGACTCGCCCGCGTCATTAGCGGCGCGCACGCGATAGCGATAGTCGGTGCGGTCGAGCACCTGTCGATCGATGAAGCTGCCGTGGCCCTCGAACGGCGAGTCGATGACAAAGCGAACGACCTGCCCAGGATCCTCGGGGCGCACGCGCTCGACCACATAGCTGGTCTCGTCGACGGCGTTGTCGGTCCACTCCACCGTGACCGAGCTGTCGCTGACCGCGGTCGCGAGGAGATAGCTCGGGACGGCCGGCGTCGCCGCACCGGTCGTCACGCCCGGCACATTCGAGAGGTCGGACCAGTTGCCCGCCTCGTCGCGCGTGCGAAGGGCGAAGAAGTAGCCCGTCTGCGGCGCGAGTCCCTCGACGATGAATTGCTGGTTGCTGCCGGCGGTTGAAGGCGCGCCGAGCTTGATCGCGCGCGTGGCGGCGAGGAAGTTCGAAGCGTCGATCAAGGCGGTGGAATAGCGCAGGTCGTACTCGGCCGCGGTCCCCGCGGCGCCGTCATCGCCCGGAGCGGTCCAGATGAGGCGGGCGCTGGTGGGCGAAGGCGAAGAGGCCGCGAGGTCGCTCACCGCGGCGGGCGCGATCACATCGACGGCAGGAGGGGTCTCCACCAACACGACGTTGGAGAGGGGCGACCAGTTCGGCACCTCATCCGCGGTGCGGAGCGCGAAGTAATAGGTTGTTTCGACCAGGAGGCCGCGCAGCACCACGCGATCACGCCGTCCGGCGGGTCCGGGCGAAGGGACACCGAGCACCGGCGTCGCCTCGTCGAAGTTCGCTGCCGTGATCTCCTGGAAAGAGGAGCGAAGATCGTAGGTGCGCGCCTGGCCCGCGGTGCCGTCATCGCCCGGCGCGGTCCACTCGAGCGTGAGGCTGTCGGAGTTGACCGACGCAACCGCGAGGTCGGTTACCGCGGCGGGCGCGATGTTGCCCGGTAGTACCACGACCACCGACTCGCTGAACGCGGAGACGCGTCCATCCGCGAGCTCGGCACGCACGCGATACGAGATCGCTTCCGCCTGCGGATCGAGCGCGCGTCCTTGGATCTCGATCGGCACCGCGATCTCGGTCGTCACGAGCTCGGTCGGCGGCGCATCGGACACCTGTTCGCGCAGGCGATAGCTGCCCGCTCCATTCACCGCATTCCAGCGCACGGTGTAGCTCAGGCCGGCGTTGCGGTCGATGCTGATCGTGGGCACGACCCGCGACACGATCACCTCGGCACTCGGAGAGGATCCGCTCGTCACATCGGTCAGCGTGGTTTGTCCGAAGAAGAGGAGCCCGCGCTCGGTCGCGTTCTCGCCTTGGCCCCACACGCCGTTCGCTTCCACCGTGATCTCGTACGCCAAGGAGGGTGGGACCGAGAGCTCGGCGCGAAAGCTCGTCTGGCCCGCCGCGATCGTGATCTCCTGACGCTTCCGCAGGGTGCGCGGACCGCTGACGTCGTAAGCGGAGAGGACGAGTTGCTCGATCGCCGCCGCGTTCGCCGGGAGCCCCGAGGTCGATCGCTCGCCGACGCCCTGACTCGCGAGCACGCCGTCGCGGGCTTCGACGAAGCGGATGGAGAGCGCGATCGGCACGCCCTCGCGAACCGTGCCGGATCGGTCCCGCCCGCAGGCCGCGATGAGGAGGAAGAACGACGCCGCCAGAATGAGCGACGCCCAGCGTAGCGTCGGCCGAAGCCGAGCGGTCGAAACCTGCATGGAACCGTCCCTCGGTAAGGTGAAACTCGAACCATCATAGCAGCCCGACACGCGCGATCGCCTTCGACGATTATCGCGGGCGAGCGCCCCGGTTGCTCGCGCTACACTTATCCGGCGATGAAACTGCCCGGAGCGCAAACAAGATGACCCGCGAACCGATGCCCCCGCGGCGCGGCAGGGCTAGTGTGACCTCTCGTGTCGACGAGGGCGCGACGCAGCCGTTCGCCGGCGTCACCTCACCCAATCCGGCGCGTGGCGCCGATGGCGCGATCATGCGCGGCGCTCCTCGCAGGGTCGCGAGATCCGCGGGCGGCACGTCGCTTCGCATCGGCGAGGTCGCGTCGGGCCGCTTCCGCGTCGACGCCTTTCTCGCGCGCGGCGGGATGGGCGAGGTCTTCGCGGCGACCGACCTCGAGCTGGGAGAGGTGATCGCGCTCAAGACGATCCGGCCGGAGATCGCGCGCGATTCCGAAGCGATCGAGCGGCTGAAGCGGGAGGTCTCCCTCGCGCGCCGCATCACCCACACGCACATCTGCCGTGTCTTCGACTTCTGGGTGCATCGGCGAGGCCGGGCGCGACCGATCCACTTCATCACGATGGAGCATCTCGCGGGCGAACGATTGGACGAGCGCATCGCTCGCGTCGGTGCGCTGCCGCGTCAGGAGGCGCTTCGCATCGGGCGCGAGATCGTCGCCGCCCTCGTGAGCGCCCATCGCGCGGGGGTCGTGCACCGCGACCTCAAGCCGGCGAACGTGATGCTGGCGCCGCGCACGGTGGTGACCGACTTCGGAATCGCTTCCGCCATCGATCACGCCCGCGAGGAAGACGCGCGTCCTTTGGGCGATCAGACGCGAAGCCAACGTTGGGGAACGCCGGGTTATACACCGCCGGAGGCGCTTCGCGATGCGACGCCCATCGGTCCGGCGGCGGATCTCTATGCCTTCGGTGTCGTCTTCTTCGAGCTTCTCTTTGGGCGACGGCCGGCAGGCGAAGCGCGGGATGCGTTCGAGGCCGATCTGGCGATGTTGCCGCCTCGCCTCGCCGCGGTTCTTCGCCGCTGCCTCAGCTCCGAGCCGGAGGAGCGCCCCGCCTCCGCGGAGGAGATCGAGGAAGCGTTGGCGCCGATCGAGGTCGCCGAGTCGTCGGGCGCGCGATCGACGCCCGCGGGCGCGACCGATCGCGCGTGGTTCAATCCTCGCCTCGCGAACGACTCGCGGCCTCGCGGCGATGAGGCGAGCGCGGAGTACAACGCCGGCTTGGAGGACCTCACGGCATCGAGGTACGACGAATCGATCGCGCACCTCGAGCGCGCGATCGAGTGCGAGCCCGACTTCGCCCTGGCCTACTCCGCGCTCGCGGAGAGCTGGTCGGTTCTGGGCTACGAGACGCGTGCGATCGCCGCGGCAAGACAGGCCTTTCTTCGCTCGGGCACGCTCGATCGACTTTCGCGGATCGAGATCGAAGCACGTTACCGCCGCCTCACCGGGGAGTGGACTCGCGCGATGCAGCTTCAGCGCGCGCTCGCGCTGCACTCGCCGGCCGACCCGGAGCTGTGGATTCGCCTGGCCACCCTCGCGCTCGACGCGGGCGAGACGACCGAAGCGCTCGAGGCGATCGAGGAGCTGCGCGCCGTCGTGGATGCGACCGTGGACGCGCGCGTCGAGCTCTTGGAGGCGGAGCAGGCGTGGATCGCGGGCGAGCGCGCGCGCCAACGCGAGAAGGCGGAGCAGGCGCTCGCGACCGCCGAACGAACGGGCCAAGCTCGGGTCGAAGCGCGGGCGCGGTATCTCCTCGCGACAGCCCTCTTCCACCTCGGGCACTTCGACGCGGCGGAAGAGCATTTCCTCCGCGCGCGCGAGAGCTTCACCGATGATCCGCGCGGCGTCGCGCTGACGCAGTTCGCGCTCGCTCTCCTTTACCGCAACCGCGGCCGCTCACAGGAAGCGAGGCAGTGCTACGAGTCGGTGCTCGAGGCCGCGCGTTCTCGCGGGCAACGGCGCGACATGGCGGGCGCGATCTCGAACCTGGCCGGGGTCTACATGGGCGCGGGCGACGCCGCCACCGCCCGGCAGTTCTGCGAGGACGCGATCCGCGAATTCCGCGAGCTCGGCAGTCAGCGGAATCTGATGCGGACCCAGATCATGCTCGCGATCGTGCAGAGCACCGAGGGGGACTATGAAGGAGCGCGGGCCGCCTATCGCGACTCCCTTCAGGTCGCGCGCCGGCTCAAGGATCCGTTCTCCGCGCTTTGGGCCCTGCAGAGCATCGCGAACGCGTGTTCGACCTGGGGCCGGCATGGCGAAGCCCACCGCGCGGCGGAGGAATCGCGTCGGATCGCGGAGCAATTGGGCGATCCGGTGCAGGTGGCTCACTCGAGCGTCTTCGCGAGCTACAGCTTGGCAGCGTGGGGGCGCTTGCACGAAGCCGATCGCGAGCTCGATGCCGCGCTCGCGACCTTGGAACGCGTCGGCGACCTCGTTCGCGTCGCCTCGAGTCGGCTGATGTCGGGTCAGGTCGCGCTGCTCACCGGCCGCGTCGAAGAGGCGCGTCGTCGCTATCAACGCGCGTACGAGGAAGCGGAGAGCCTCAAGCGTCCTCAGTTTCTCGGATGGGCGTTGGCGGGGTTGGCCGAGGTTGCGCTCTGCGCCGGCGATCTGTCGACCGCGCGCGACCAAGCCGAGGAGGCCCTCCGCATTCGCCAAGAGCTCAAGGAAGAGTGGAGCCTCCTCAACAGCTTCTATCTTCTCGCGCAGATCGACCTCGCGGATGGCCGCCATGCGGAGTCGATCGGCCACGTCGAGGAGTCGATCGCGCGTGCGCGGAAGTTCACGCGTCGAGATGATGAGGCGCTGGCGGCGAGCTTGGCGGCGGTCGCTGCGCTTCGCGACGAGGCGCCGGCGGAGGCCGAACGCTGGGCCGCCGACGCGAGGCGAGCGATCCGCATGAGCGAGAGCTTCATCACGCGCTCCTGGGTCGAGCTCAGGCTCGCCGAGGTCGACATCGCCGCCGGTCGGGTTGGGCCGGCGAGGGAGTCACTCGAGCGCTTGCTCGCCTTCGCGGAACGATCCGACGTGCGGCTCCTCGCTCAAGGCGCGCGGCGCCTGCTCGAGAGCATTTGATGCGCAGGTCGAAGACCCCATCGGCGCCGAGCGAGCCGGCGCTTCAACCAGGGAAGGTGCTGGCCGAGCGCTTCGAGATCGTGCGCCTTCTCGCGCGCGGCGGAATGGGCGAGGTGTACGAGGCGCGCGACCTCTCACTCGGCGGCACGCTCGCGCTCAAGACGATCCGCCCCGAGATCGCACGCGATGACCGCGCGGTCGAACGGTTCAAGCGCGAGGTGCTGCTCGCGCGGCGGGTCACACATCCAAACGTCTGCCGCGTGTTCGACTTCGGCTCCACGCGACACGACGAGGAGACGCTTCACTTCGTCACGATGGAGCTTCTCTCCGGCGAGACCTTGGACCAGAGGTCGACGAGGGTGGGGCGTTGGACGACCGGCGAGCTTCTTCCGCTGGTGCGGCAGTTGACCGGGGCGCTTCACGCGGCGCACATCGCCGGCGTGACCCATCGAGACCTTAAGGGTGCGAACGTGATGCTGGTCGGCTCCGCAGGCGAGGAGCGCGCGGTGGTGACCGACTTCGGCTTGGCGCTCGAGCGACGGGGAGAAGGCGCGTCGAGTCGTGTTGTGGGGACGCCGGCCTACATGGCGCCGGAGCAGCTCGATCCGGGTCCCATCGGCCCATGGACCGATCTCTACGCGCTCGGCGTTCTGCTCTTCGAGCTGGTGACGGGTCGGTTGCCGCTCTCGCCGGGTGAAGGCGAGGACGCCTTCGCGGAGTTCACGCGGGATCGCCTCTCGTGCGAGGCTCCTTCCCCGCAACGCTTCGTGCCCGACCTCGACCCGAGGTGGGAGGCGGCCATCCTGCGGTGCTTGGAGCGCGCGCCGGAGCGCCGCTTCACCGATGCGCTCGAGTTGTGGCGTGCCCTCGCGGAGGACGCGTCGCCGCGCTCGATCGCCATCTTGCCGCTCGTGTCGGAAGGAGACGTGGAGCACGCGTGGTGGGGCGAGGCCGCCGCGACGGAGCTCGCTCGCGCGCTC
>CAZZAH010000160.1:0-5334 GCA_964652115.1 uncultured bacterium
GCATTGAGCAAGTAGACGCCGGCGCCAAGCCGCGCGCCGCCATCCGCGCGACCGTCCCACGTGAGTCGCCGCGCGGTCGTTCCGATGCTCGCATCGAACAGACTTCGCACGAGCTGGCCCTGCACGTTGAAGATCTTGACCTGCGCCGCCGTGCCTTCGGCCCCAGCGCGCAACAGGATCGGCGAGCCGGTCGGATACGGATTCTGGAAGGTGATCCCCGGCTTCACCGCCGCGATCGGCTCGACCGCGGAAGACGGACCATCCACCCTGACGACATAGCTGCCCGCCGGAGAGTCCGCCGCTGCGTTGTACACGACCAAACCGTAGTAGTCCGAGGCCGGCGCGACGTAGGTATACGGCGATCCGCCCGGCTGAAGCTCGAACTCTCCGCTGAACCGATCCGCCCAGTAGGTCGCGTTGCCCGGATTCCGATAGAGCGACGTGCGGATGTCGGCATCACCGCCGGTCGAGAGCGAGATCTGGTAGGTCGTGCCCTCTTCCAGGAAGACGTCCCAGACCTTGATCAGATCGCATGCGCCTTCGCCACCGCCGACCGCCCCCTCGACGTCGAGGCCGATCGGGAAGAGGTCGGGGCCGCTATCCCACTCGAGCAGGTAGTTGGCCGGTGAAGCACCGTAGGTCGCCATCGGGAAGTAGCTCCCGGGCACGTTGTGGTTGAAGTCGCCGATGACGAAGTCGGTCCCGATCGTTCCGGTGGAGTAGGCAATCGGCGATCCGATGCCGTCGGCGTTGTTGAAGAGCAGGATGTCTTTGTCGTCCACGCCGCTCGGGTTGATCGCCACCGCCGACCAGTAGGCATCGAGCTGCGGCATGCCGTAGAGCTGCGGGATAGTTGTGCCACTGACGCAACTCGCACTGGTCAAGTCGGCAGGTTGATTACGCATGCGCAATGTGTAACTGCCGGCCGGAGCGCCCGGGGCGTTGTTAAAGACCACCACGCCATACCATCCGCTGCTCGGGGCCGTGTACGTGCGGCCGTCGGCGTCCCCCGCCTCGAACTCGGCCGAGGAGCGGCCGGCCCAGTAGGTGCCGCCGCCTGGGTTGCGGAAGAGCGACATCCGGATGTTGGCGCCGCCGGTCAAGAGCAGGAAGCGATACGACTGCCCCGCGTCGAGGTAGGCATCCCAAACCTCGATGAGGCCGCAGGCGCCGGCGCCGCTTCCCACCGTGCCGGTCTTGTCGTCACCCGGGAAGATCGAGTCGTTGCTGCCGTCCCATTCGGTCAGATAGCTCGCGGCAGTCGCGCCGTAGGAGACCCTCGAGTAGTAGGTCCCGGTCGGGTTGAAGTTGAAGTCGCCCACGACGAAGTCGGTCCCATCGACGCCGGTCGAAGAGGCGAGCGGCGTCCCCGCGCCGGCGGGATCGGTGTAGACCGCGATGTCCTTGTCGTCCAACTGACCGGGGTTGACCGCAACTCCGGCCCAGTAGACCAGGCCCTGGTTGAAGCTGAAGGAGCGAGGCGACGTGTTCCACCGTTGGCACTCGCGGCTTGTGAGCACGGTCGGCGCGTTCTCGACCCGAAGCGCGTACGAGCCGCTGGCGGGCGGGCCTTCCGCGTTGTTAAAGACCACGACTCCATACCAGTCGGTGGCAGGTGCGGTGTACAACCGTGAGTTGTCGGCTTGGAGCTCGAACACCGACGAGCTTCGGCCCGCCCAGTAGGTCGCGGAGGCCGGATTCCGGAAAAGCGAGAGCCGCATGTCGGCGACTCCGCCGTAGTTGAGCAAGCCGATGCTGTAGGTCTGCCCGGCCGTGAGGAAGACGTCCCACACTCGGACCAGGCCGCAGCTTCCGCCGCCACCGCCAACCGTGCCGTAGATCTCCGTGCCGATGGTGATCGCATCCGCGCCGGAGTCCCACTCGGTGACGAAGGGGCTGGTGGCGCTGCCGTACGACACGTAAGGCTGATAGGTCCCGACCGGGTTGTGGTTGAAGTCTCCCACCACGAAGTCGGTGCCGACCGTGCCCGCGGAGGACGCGAGCAGGCTGCCGTAGCCCGCGGTGTAGACCGACATGTCCTTGTCATCGCCGAACGAAGGCGAGACCCCGACCACCGTCCAGTAGTGGCTTTGCTGATTGATCGAGTAGCCCTGGGGTCCCTGGTGGTAGGTGTCGCAGGCGCCCGCGGTGAGCGGGAGCGTGACCGACGGACAGGTGAAGCCGTGGTTCGTCGCCGCCAGGCAGTAGGAGTTGAACTGCGGCGTTCCGTTGCTCAGGTTGCCGTCGTCGTCGTTGGCGATGAAGGTGGCGAGCACCTGCGCGGGTTGCGTGGTCGGGTGCTGGAGCACGCGGCCCCAGTGCCAATCCCACGCCGTGGAGTAGCGGCCCCAGCTGCCGTAGCGCGCGATCTGATCCTGCATCGCGTCCCAGTGGAAGCCCGCGATCACGCGTCCGGCGTCGTGGATCTCCTGCCCCACCACATCGTCGGGATAGACCAGCGTGTTGTTGCAGTCACGGAGCTCGTCGCCCGGCATGCAGGTGTCGTAGAAGCCGCGACCGATGATGGAGGACATCGTGAAGAGGAACGCGGTGACGTCGCCGTTGCCCTCGCCGAGTCCCTGGCTACCTTGATCGCCGAGGATCGCCTGCTGGACCCCGTGCCCGAATTCGTGGGCGACGATGTCCATCATGGTGCCGGTGTTCGCGCAGCCGGGCACGCCCTTGAAGAAGTTGATGCTCACGCCATCGAAGAACGCATTGCAGGTGTCGTTCAAGTTCACGTGCGCGACGATCGCGGTGTTCGTGAAGGCGAAGCCCGGCGCGAAGGTCTCGAAGAAGTCGTGGATGTCTCCCACCGAGCGGAAGACATCGCGCTCGTCCGCGCGCGAGTTCGTGTCGTTCCAGTTGATCTGATAGGGCACGCCCGGCGCCACGGTAGCGAAGATGCCCGCCCAGGTGCCCCCTGAGTTCTGCACCTCGACATAAGGACTGAGGAGCCGCGCGAAGAGCGTGTTGGTGCTGTTCCCGCCATACGGGACGACCCAGCCGCCGCTCGTGTTCGCGTAAGTCGACCCGACGCCGAGGACGCTCACGTACTGGTAGGGGTAGACCTCCTGGTGGGACCCATTGCAGTACGAGAGCCGCTCGACCTGGCCGACCGCGCTCCCTTGGTAGTTCACGAAGTGGATGTCGTTCGTCCGCGCGAGGATCTCTCCCGAGTGCGCGTCGACGCTGGTGATCCAGATGCCGCGCGGTTGCTGCGTGTGAACGCGCGTCTGCCAGACGAGGTGATGCTCGACCGCGGATTCGCTGCGCGGCACCGGCAGAACGAGGAGCTTCACCGCTTCTTCGACCGAGTCGGTCTCGGGGACGAAGGGCAGCGCGGCGCGCGCGATGTCCTTCGCACGCTCGGCGGATAGACTCGGGGTCCAATCGACCGAGACATCGGAGTAGTAGGTCGAGCCGAGCGCGAAGAGGCGCCCGCTGTCGGTGAAGGTCAGGTGGACCTCGCCGCCGACCACATCGATGTCGTGATAGACCTGCTGAAAGTGCGCCGCCCACTTGCCGGGGCGCCGAATCCCGTCGGGCGAGTCCGTGACCGGCGGTGCGCTGGTCGCCTCCTTGAAGCGAAGGCCCGCGAGGTCAGCCCGGAAGGTAGTGGCGTTCTGCTCGATGATGCGCTCGGCCTGCTGCCTCACGCTTTCCGAGGACTGAAGCACGCTCGCGACGTCGGCGCCGCTGCCGATCATCTCGCTCGGCGTGCGTGACTGCGGATTCCACGCATAGACCGACCACGCGCCGCCGTACGCGCCGGTGAGCGCGGCCTCGACCTCGGCGCGATCGGCGTCGACTGCCGCCGAGTGATAGCCGAAGAGATCGAAGGAAGGCAGCGGCTTCTCGTAGTCGGCTTGCCCATCGTTGGGCTTCACCACCGCACTCGCGGCTCCGTTGAGGAAGAGAAGGCCGACCAGCGTCAGCGCACCGAAGGCTCCGCGCGCGCGCTTCATCGTGCACTCTTCGGCGCCGACGGCGCGGTCGGGAGGTTCGCGCGGCGCGACGCCAGCTCGTTCGCGCGCTTCTCCAACTCCTCGGGAGTGAGCGCGGGCGTGCCTTCGGTCGTGACCTGCATCGCCTCGAGCTTCGACATTTCGGGGAGAGGAAGCGTGACCGGCGTCGCGAGGTACTCGGCCAGCTTCGCCAGCGCCTCGGGCGTCGGCGGCAGCACGCTCGATGGCCCGACCGTGATCGCGTTCGCCGCCTTGATCGCAGGCGCCGCGGTCGAGGGCACCATCTGAGCGAGCTTGGCCAGCTCCTCGGGAAGGGGGCCGCTGTAAGGACCAGCGCCCACGGTCGAGACCTCAGGGGCCTTCGTCGCGGGCGTTGCGTCGGCGAATGCCGGGTGCATGCCGAAGGTCATCAATAGCATTGCCGTCCCCAAGAAGACGGCGCATCTGGCGTGCCGGGTAGTCAAGTTAGCCTCCTTTGAATCCGTGGCGCTCCGCGGACCCGAACGCAGGAGTTCGGCGAACCGAACAGCGAAGACAAAGAAAGTCGCCGGCGACCAGACGGAAGGTCTCGCCTAGCGATCGGTGGGGGGTGCCCGCGGTTCGGTCATGCCGAAGGGAAGGAATCCGACCTATGATCGAACCGGTTTCCAAGTCGAGCTCAGAGAGGGAGGAGAGCATGCAGCGAATTCCGATCAACGATCCGCGCGCCGTTGCGCTCACAGCCGCGATCCGCGGCGGCGATGTGGCCGCGTTGAAGGCGCAGCTCAGCACGGACCCGACCCTCGCCCCCGCGCGGATCGTCGATGCGAGCGGCACCGCGCGCACTCTGCTTCACTTGGTCGCCGATTGGCCCGGCCACTTCCCGAATGGCGGCGCGACCGTCGCCGCGCTGATCGCGGCAGGCGCCGAGGTCGACGCGCCGGTCGAGCACGGAAACCCGAACGGCACCCCGGAGACACCGCTTCACTGGGCTGCGAGCTGTGACGATGTCGCGGTGCTCGACGCGCTTCTTGACGGCGGCGCGAACATCGAGGCGACGGGCGCGGTCTTCACCGGAGGCGCGCCGATGTCGGACGCGGTGATCTTCGCGCAATGGAACGCGGCGCGACGCTTGCTCGAGCGCGGGGCCAAGACGACCTTCTGGCAAGCGGCGGCGCTCGGTCAGCTGGACGCGGTGCGCGCTTACGTCACGGCAACGCCGCCGCCCTCACGCGAGGACATCACCAACGCGCTCTGGAACGCGAGCCGCGGCGGGCATCTCGCGGTCGCGCAGTATCTGTGCGAGCAGGGTGCCCAGGTCGATTGGATCGGCCACGATCACAAGACGCCGCTCGATGTGGCGCGCGAGAGCGGCGTGCCTGAGCTC
>CAZZAH010000160.1:5434-8805 GCA_964652115.1 uncultured bacterium
AGGACCCGCTCGCCCGCGAGTTCTACGCGGAGATGTGCCGCATCGAACGCTGGGACGTCCGCACGCTCCGGAGCAAGATCGGCGGCATGCTGTACCAGCGCACCGCGCTGTCGAAGAAGCCGAAGGCCATCATTTCGGCGGAGATCGCCAAGCTCCGGGACGGACAGATGACGCCCGACCTCGTGTTCCGCGATCCGTACCTACTCGATCTGCTCGGCTTGAAGGGCGCCTACAGCGAACGCGACCTCGAGAGCGCCGTCCTGCGCGAGATCGAAGGCGTACTGCTCGAACTAGGGGCCGGCTTCGCGTTCGTCGCCCGCCAGAAGCGCATGAGCGTCGGCAAGGACGACTTCCACCTCGACCTGCTGTTCTTCCACCGTCGTCTCCGAAGGCTCATTGCCGTCGAGTTGAAGCTGGAGTCATTCCAGCCTGCGCATGTGGGCCAGATGGAGTTGTATCTGCGCTGGCTCGACAAGTATGAACGCGCGCCCGGCGAGGAGTCCCCGATCGGCCTCATCCTCTGCGCCGATGCCGACGCCGAGCAGGTCGAGCTGCTTCAACTCGATGCCAAGTCGATCCGCGTCAGCGAGTACCTCACGGAGCTGCCGCCGCTGCCACTACTGCGCGCTCGGCTGCACCAGGCGATCGACCACGCGCGGGAACAGGCAGCCAGGCGTCCCGCAGGTTCCGAGGAACAACCATGAACATACTCCCCCTCGCTGTCGCCCTCTTCGCTGCCGCGACCTTCCTGCCCGCAAGCGTGCACGCGCAACGCGTCGAAACCGGCTTCCTGAACCGCACGGTCGGCGCAGGCGACGGCGCCCGCCGCTATCAGGTCTACGTGCCGCTCGACTACTCCGCGAATCAGCGCTGGCCGGTCATCCTCTTCCTCCACGGATCGGGCGAAGCAGGCGATGACGGCTTGCTGCAGACGGAGATCGGCCTCGGCGGCGCGGTCCGGCGCTACTCGGATCGTTGGCCCGCGATCATCGTCTTTCCGCAGGCGCGCGGGGGTGAGCATTGGACGAAGGAGAACGCCGCTTCGGCGATGAAGGCGCTGGAGCAGACGGAGCGCGAGTTCGTGACCGATCCGGATCGCGTCTACCTCACCGGGCTCTCGCGCGGCGGGGCGGGTTCGTATTTTCTCGCCTACCGCAATCCGGGACGCTTCGCCGCGATGCTCGTCGCGTGCGGTTTCGTGCAGCCTCTCCCGACTTCGAGCGGATTGCCGGCACCCGATTGGGAGTCGGCCGTCTCGGCGTCGGAGGGCGATCCTTTCGACGCGATCGCGGCCAAGCTCGCGGGCACGCCGATCTGGCTCTTTCACGGCGACGCGGATACGGTCGTGCCGGTCGATGAGGCGAGGCGCGTGGTCGCGGCGTTCAAGAAGATCAACGTGCCGATCCGCTACACCGAGCTCCCCGGCGTCGGGCACAATGCGTGGGACGCGGCCTTCGGCACCGCCGAGGTCAGTCCGTGGCTCTTCGCGCAGCGCCGGAAGCGCTAGCGAAGCGCGGTCAACGAAACGCGCGCGGTGGTAGAACCGCGCAAGGAGGCACACAGAGTGGCAACCATTCGCGAAGGCAACAAGACGGTCCTCCTGGTGGTCGATGTCCAGGCGGGCGTGATGAAGAACGCGTGGGACGCTGATCGCGTGGTGAAGAACGTCTCGCGCGCGGTGGAGCGAGCGCGCGCGCAGGGAACGCCGGTCCTCTGGGTGCAGCATTCGAGCGACGACCTTCCACTCGAGAGCCCGCAGTGGCAGCTCGTGCCTGAGCTCAAGCCCGCGGCAGGCGAGCCTCGCATCCACAAGAAGTACGAGTCGTCATTCGAGCAGACCTCGCTCGATGAGGAGCTCGCGAAGCTCGGCGCGACCCAGATCGCGCTCGCGGGCGCGGCCACCAACTGGTGCATCCGCGCGACCGCGTACGGCGCGCTCGATCGCGGCTACGACCTCACCCTCTTGAAGGACGCGCACACCACCGAGTCGATCGAGCTCGACAACGCCGAGAAGATCGAGGCCTGGGGCATCGTCAAGGACCTCAACATCGTGATGACGTGGGTGACCTATCCGGGCCGCAAGGCCGGAACGTCGACGGTCGAGGCGTTCGACTTCGCCGGCGGGGCCGCTTCAACTCGCTAGTCGATGGTCGAGCGCACGGACAACTGGGCGAGCGGCGACGCTTACGAGCCGTACGTCGGCAGATGGAGCCGTGTGGTCGCGCGCGAGCTCTTGCGCTGGCTCGATGTCCCCGCGAACGCGAGCTGGCTCGATGTCGGCTGCGGCACGGGCGCGCTTAGCCAGACCATCCTGAGCACCGCATCACCGAGCGCGGTCACCGGCATCGATCGATCGGAGGAGTTCGTCGCCTACGCTCGCGCGCAGCTGCGCGATCCTCGCGCTCGCTTCGAGGTCGGCGATGCGCAGGCGTTGCCGGTCGAGTCGAGCACATACGACGTCGCGGTGTCTGGTCTAGTGCTGAACTTCATTCCGGAGCCGGCGCTGGCCGTGGCGGAGATGGCGCGCGCGACGCGAGGCGTGGTCGCCGTCTACGTGTGGGACTACGCGGAGAAGATGGAATTCATGCGCCACTTCTGGGACGCGGCCGCGGCGCTCGATGCGCGAGCCGCCGAGCTCGATGAAGGCCGCCGCTTCCCCATCTGCCAAGCCGAGCCATTGCGGGAGCTCTTCGTAGGCGCGGGCCTGCGCGATGTCGCCGTGCGTGCGATCGACATCGACACGACCTTCCGCGATTTCGACGACTACTGGGCACCTTTCCTCGGCGGGCAGGGGCCCGCGCCGACCTACGTGCAGTCCTTGAATGACGCGGAGAAAGAGCGACTTCGGGAGCAACTCCGCGCGACGCTCCCCTTCGCGCACGACGGCTCCATCCCGATGGTCGCGCGTGCGTGGGCCGTGCGCGGCGTGTCCGGTTCCGACACCTGAGCGAAGAGAGATTCGAGATGACGAGCGATGTGATCCTCCACCAAGTACGGAGCCGTCACGTCGCCGTGGTGCGAGAGCGCCGCGCCTGGCAAGACCTCGGCGCCAAGCTCATCCCTCTGCTCGATCGCGTGTACATCGCGGTTCGCGCCGGCAAGATCGTTCAGACCGGCCACAACGTCTTCGTCTTTCGCGATGGCTCGAGCGACGGCGTGACGGTCGAGATCGGCGTCGAGGTCACCGCGCCGTTCGAGCCGGTGGACGGCATCGTCGCGGTCACGACGCCGGGCGGCGAGGTCGTGTCGACGATGCATCGAGGACCCTACTCACGCTTGTGTGAGGCGCACGACGCGCTCGTGAGCTGGTGCAAGCAACATCAGCGTCCGCACGCCAACGTCTGGTGGGAGATCTACGGCGATTGGGCGGA
>CAZZAH010000161.1:0-3202 GCA_964652115.1 uncultured bacterium
CCGCGCTCGGGATCGAAGCGCAGGCTCGACTCGACGTGACGCATGAAGAGGGTCGGGTCGGCTTGCCGGAACTGATAGATCGACTGCTTCACGTCGCCGACGCGGAAGCGACGCCCCGGGCGCGAGACCAATTCGAGGATCGACTCCTGCAGTCGGTTCACGTCCTGGTACTCGTCGATCAGGACCTCGTCGAAGCGGTCGCGCACACCGAGCGCCTCGCCGTGCTCGCGAAGAAGCTTCAGCGCCATCAGCTCCAGGTCGGAGTAGTCGAGGAGGCCGAAGCGCGCCTTCCACGCGCCGTACTCTTCGTGAAGCCGCAGCGCGAGTCCTTCGAGCAGGCTGATCGAATCGCGCTGCGCCTCGTCCTCGGCGAGGATCGCCTCCGCTCGCAGCGGCAGAAGACGGAAGCGCGATGAGGTCCAGATCTTCTTCGCCGCGTCGGCGCACTCCGCGTTGTAGGGCGCCTCCCTGCTCTTCGGCACGGCGCGCGGAATCATGATCGCGAAGCGGTCGCCGGCATCGAGCACCCCCTCCGCGCGAAGACGATCGAGGAGCGCCGCCTGTGCGTCCGGCGTGGCGAAGTCGTCTCGCTTCACGCGCTCGAGCTTGGCGATGAAGGCGCGGTGCTTGGTGAACTTCGCGGGATCGAGCTCCGCCTCCGCCAGCTCGATTGCCGCGCGATAGAGGTCGGTCGCGCTCTTCCATCCCTCCGCGAGCAGATCGACGTAGCGCGGAAACCAAGTAACCTCGGCGAGCGACGAAGCGGGCGTGGTGCGCGAGAGAAAGCCGAGCGGATCCTCCGACGCGAGCGCGGTCTCGTAGAGCGACACGACGACGTGGCGCAGCAGCTCGCCGTCGCGGTCGTAGCCGGCCATCTCGACCAGCGAGCGAAAACGGCGCGCTCGCGCGTCATCGCGATAGGCCTCGTGGAAGACGCGGCGGAGCGCATCGCCTCGCGCCTCCTTCTGCCCTCGATCATCGAGGATGCGGAACGCCGGCTCGATGCCCGCCTCGACGAAGTGCTCGCGCAGAAGTCGCGCGCAGAAGCCGTGGATGGTCGAGATCGGGGCGCGAGGGAGCTGCGTCAACTGCGGGCGAAGCGCGGGGTCTTCGGACAAGCGCTCGAAGAGGCGCTCCTTCATCTCGCGCGCCGCCTTGTCGGTGAAGGTGACCAGGAGCAGGCGATCGAGCGTGGTCACGCCGGTGCGGAGCTTCCGCAGCACGCGCTCGACGAGGACAGTCGTCTTCCCCGTCCCGGCGCCGGCGGTGATCAGGAGATCGCGTCCTTCGAGGTCGACTGCCGCCTGCTGAGCGGGATCGAGCGTCGGCCGCTTCTTCATGCGCCCTCCTCGCTCTCGGGGCGAACACCCGGCCCCATCCCTTCTCGCGGTCCGCTTCGCTCGGGATCGAGCCCGGGGCGGAAGCGACAGACCGAGAGGTACTCGCAATGCTCGCAGGGCAGCATGCGCTTCTCGCGCGAGGGGCGCGGTTCGATCCATCCTCGCCGCAACGTCCCGGCGTAGGCGCTCAGGTGCTCACTTCCGATCGCGAGCAGCTCCTCGAGCTCGCCCGGTCGCTTGAGCTCGTCATCACAGCGCGAGGTCTTGAGCGCAGCGACGCCGCCGTCGATCGCGTCGCGCACGTCGCTGGTGTAGGCGCCGGTGTACTTGATGCCGAGCGCGTTGTCGCCGTCCTTGACCTTCTCCTCGGAGATCGGCGCGGGCTGCACCGGGACGTAGAGTCCGCCGACCGGCTTCCACTTGAGCACCTGCTTCACGTAGAGCAGGTAGACCGCGAGCTGGAGATCGAGGCCCTGGCGCCAGCGCGGAACGACGCTCCCTTTGGCCGAGCGCTTGTAGTCGATGACGAGGCCTTCGAGCACGCCCCCTCGTTCCGCCACGTCGACGCGATCGATGCGGCCACGAAGCATGAGCGTGCCGCCGTCCGCCAGCGGCAGGCGCACCGCGTTCGCGCCTTCGAACGGCACTTCGAGATACCTCGGATGAAACGCACTGGCCGCGAGGCGACGCGCTTCAAACTCGAGAAACCGTGTGAGCGAGTAGCCGACGCTGTCCCATCGATGCGCGCTCGCCGCGTCGAGCTGGAATGCGAGAAAGTCGGGATGCCCCTTGAGCTCGTCCATCGCCTGCTCGATCAAGCGCGGCGCGTTCTTGGGGTCGGGCTCGCGCGTCCGCTTGAAGACCGCTTCGAGGGTGGCATGCGCGAGAAGTCCGGTCTGAATCGGCGAGATCTCCGCCTCCGCGCGCGGCTCGAGCTTCAGGATCGAGCGCGCGAAGTGTTGGAAGGGACAAGCGGCGAAGGTCTGGAGCCTCGACACGCTGGCGGTGATCGCGCCGCCGGGGAAGAGCTCCTCGAGCAGATCCTCCTCGAGGTAGATACCGCGCGATGCGCCGAGGAGATCGCGTCCACGCTCGATCTCGCGCCGCACGTCTTCCCACTCGACGCGCGACTCTCCCGCTTCGAGCGCGTCCAGCTCACGCGCCGGTTCACTCGACGTCGCGAGCCGGGAGAGAACGCTCTCCGCCAGCTCGGGGGCCGTCTGCAGCGTTTCGAGCGGCGCATCGAAGCGATCGGGAGGCTCGAGCTCGGCCACGCCCGGCACCGCGCGCTTCACCTCCATCAGAAGCGGCGACGGTGTGAGCGTCGTGCCCATTGCATCGGCGAGCGGATAGGTCAGAAGCAACGAGCTCGATGCCCGCGTGAGCGCGATGTAGAAGAGGTAGGTCTCCTCCTCCTGCTGCTCGGCGGCGGTCGGTCCGAGCGGCGTTCCGAGAGCGCGAAGTCCGGCGCGATCGCGCTCGTTCACCACTGGTCCTTCGGGCACGGCGCGCGGAAAGCTCCCCTCGTTCAGGCCGCCGACGATCGCGCGACGGATCCCCTGCAAGCGGCTCCGCCGGATCTCGCCGACCGACACCTCATCGAGCCGTGCCGGGGTCACGCCGAGACGAAGCGCGCGGAGCCCTTCGCGAAGCGTGCGCGCGAAGTCGTCCATCGACACCGCCAGGTCGCGCCAGCAGGCGGAGGCTTCTTCCAGGAGATGCTGCATCGCCTCCTCGACGCGAGCCGACCACGCCGCGTCGCCCTCGGTGTCCTGCGCGACGATTAGAGGACCGAGATGCTCGCGCAGAAGTTGAAGCGCCACCGGCCCGGACACGCCGTCGCCCCACGCGGACTCGAGCGC
>CAZZAH010000161.1:3302-4552 GCA_964652115.1 uncultured bacterium
GCCTCGCGTCGCCAACTCGAGAGCGGCACCTCGAGCGCGCCGAGCAGGAAGCGCACGCGTGGATGCGCGAGCACGCTCCTCGACTCGTCGAGGAAGAAGGGGATGCGATAGCGAGGAAAGACCTCGGCGATCGCCTCGCGGTAGGGCTCGACGTTTCGCAGAAGGAGCGCGACCTCGGCGGGACGAACGGTCGTCTCGTCCAGCCTGAGCCAACGATCGATCCGGCTCGCCCAGAGCTCGACCTCTTGCCGAGGATCGTTCGCCTTCTGGATCGCGAGCGCGGAGGCGACGGCCGTGTCCGACTCAGGCGGTGCCTCATCGCAGAGAAACGCGGCCTCGAGCGCGGCCAACGCGGGCGAGGAATAGCGTGGGCGCGTTCGAAGCACGATCGGCTCGGCGCGAGGAATCGAGGCGCGCGCGAAGGCGTCGTCGAGTCGCGCCCAACTCCGCGCGATCGGAATCATCGGCGGGCGCGAGGTCGCGAGCGCGTGCGCCGGCGTCACCGGCTCGTGCGCGTCGAGGCAGAGCGCGATCGTGAGCTCGGCGCCGGCGAGGCCCATGGCGACGAGCGCGTCCCGCTCTCGCCGCGTCCACGAGAGAAACCCATCGACCCAGATGGCCGTGCCCTTCCACTCTTCCGGTCGACTCGCGACCAGACCGGGCAGCCGCGCCAGACGTTCCTCCGGATCGACGCGACCCAGCTCGCGAAGCGCGCCTTGATAGGCATCGAACGCCTGGGCCAACGCGCCCAGCTTCTCTCGCACCGCGTCGGGCAGGCCGCCGCTCGAAGACTCGGACGATGGAGCGGCACTCGCCTCGGCGATCGCGCGCATGAAGTCGGGCGTCCCGTGGTTTCGAACCTCGCCGATGAAGCGCGAGAGCTCGGCGAGGAAACCCGGCTTTCGTTGCAATGCAGCCAACGGCCCGAGCTCCCGAGCGGAGAGCGGCGCGAGCGCTGCACGAAGGAGCATCGGACGCACCGCCGGCTCGAGCACCCTGGGCAAGCTCTGCCCAGCGCGCTCCTCCATCGTGGCCGCGAGGCGACTGAAGGAGAGAACACGCACGTGGCGCAGGCCTCGCAGGTCGCCTGGCTCCAGAAGCTCGCGATCGGCCGAATAGGTGAACTGCTCGGGCACGAGGTAGATCGCCGCGCGACCGGCGCGTTCCGCCGCGCGCAGGCCCTCGAGGCAATGCTCGGTCTTGCCGGATCCGGCCGGCCCCAGCAGAAACTGAACGGCCAACGCTCCTCC